>JBBDNX010000057.1:0-8011 GCA_040877345.1 Pirellulales bacterium | reverse complement strand
ATGCGGGCGTTGTTGGCCAGCATCTCCTCCTTGAACCGCGTGGTGCGGATGAACCAGCTTTGCCGCGGGTACTGGATCAAGGGGTCTTCTTCGGCCCGCCAGCAGAACGGGTATTCGTGCAGGTATTGTTCGAGGTGGTACAAGAGGCCGCGGCGGCGCAGCTCGCGATTGATGTCCTTGTCGGCGTCCTTGACCCAGCGGCCCGCGTAATCGGGCGCTTCATCGGTGAACTTGCCGTCGGGGCCGACGGCACAGATCAATTGCGGCCCCTCTCCGGGGACGAAGCGGGCGGCCTCGGCGATCAGCACGTCGTAATCGACCTCGCCGAAGGCCGGCGCCTGGTGCACTACGCCGGTGCCGCTTTCGATCGAGACAAAATCGGCCGCCACCACCCGCCAGGCCACCGCTTGCTTGCCTCCGGCGGCCAGCCGCCCCTCGGCATTGCCCGCTGTGCGATAGTAGTAGTCGAACGGCGGCAGGTAGCGCCGGCCCGCGAGCGTGGCGCCGGGGTACGAGGCCTCGACCTTCAGTTGCCGGCCGGTCTTGGAAGCGATCTCGGCGACCAGGACCGAGGCGATGATCAGCTTCTTGCCGTCCTCGGCGTCGGTGACCGTCGAGTATTCGATGTCCGGGTGCACGGCCGCGAATTGGTTGTTGGGCAGTGTCCACGGCGTGGTGGTCCAGACCAGCAACGCGGTGTCAGGCTCGCCGACCAGTGGGAAGCGCACGTACACGCTGGGATCGGCCACCTCGCGGCGTCCCTGCCCCACCTCGCCGGAGCTCAAGGCCGTGCCGCCCTGGGCCCACCACCAGACGATCTTGTGCCCCTGGTACAACAGGCCGCGGTCGAAGAGGTTCTTGAGCGACCACCAGACGCTCTCGATGTAGCTCTGGTGGTAAGTGACGTAGGCCTCGTCGAGCTTGATCCAGAAGCCGATCCGCTCCGTCAGCCGCTCCCACTCGCGCATGTAGCGCCAGACGCTTTGTTCGCAACGGTGGATGAACGGTTCGACGCCGTACTGTTCGATCTCCTCCTTGGAGTGGATACCCAGCTCCTTGGAGACCTCGACCTCGACCGGCAGGCCGTGGGTGTCCCAGCCGGCCTTGCGGTCGCAGCGATAGCCCCGCATCGTGCGATAGCGCGGAAACAGGTCCTTGATGGCGCGGGTCAGGCAGTGGCCCGGGTGGGGC
This sequence comes from Pirellulales bacterium, assembly GCA_040877345.1. Lineage (GTDB taxonomy): Bacteria > Planctomycetota > Planctomycetia > Pirellulales > JAICIG01 > JBBDNX01. Next base: position 6,820 of record JBBDNX010000057.1, on the reverse strand, counting down.
ATGCCGTTGGCGGTGGGGGGGCCTTCGTAGAAGACAAACGGCGGCGCGCCGGCCCGCCGGGCCAGCGATTTCTCGTAGATTCCCGCTTCGCGCCAGAACTGGATGATCTCGATTTCGAGCGTGGGAAAGTGAGGATTGGCTTCGACGGGGCGAAACATGGGCACGCTTTGGCGGTGCTGGTTCTAGCAGAGCAAACCGCAAGTAGACCAGCAGCAGGCCTTTTTTTCAATCGCAAGCGGCCGCCGAACGGGGGCGGATTCAATCCGGCCTGGGAAGAGCGGCGGCACACAAAGCACTCCGGGTTCACATCGCGTTGTGGCGACGCGCGCGGATCCTTTTCAACGCCTGTAAATCCGCTAATTCTTCCTCGTACCTGACCGGGTACTTGTCAGCTTGGCAATATTCCGCGATTTCTTCTTCCGAAACCCCCAACTCCCGCATCCATTTAGCGCGCAACTCCATGGCGGCCAAGGACTCGCCTGTGTTGCCGGCGGGATCGCAAGTACCGCCTGCCTCCTCGGCCCCGTTCGGCTGGGAGCTGCGAGGCACCAACAGAGAGACCCATGTGGATGCCGCAGTGGTATATGCTCGATAAGTGTTCACCCGAAGGGCTGTCTCTTCATCGGCTGTCCGGTAAGCATAAATCATTCGTGGCGCTCCCTCCTCCTAGCTAGCCGTTCGCTCGGCCGCCAGCACCCCCAGCACGATCGAGCGCAGCCGCGGCTCGGCGGCGGCGGCGTGGGCCAGAATCGCTCCGATGTCGGCCGGCTGCAAGGCGTCGGGCAGGCAGATGTCCGTCACGATCGACAACCCAAGAACGCGCATCCCGGCGTGCACCGCCACGATCACCTCGGGAACCGTCGACATGCCGACCACGTCGGCCCCGATCAGCCGCAGAAAACGATACTCGGCCCGCGTTTCCAGATTGGGCCCAGTGACCGCCACGTACACGCCCCGGTGGGCGGCAAAGTTCTCCCGCCGCGCGATCTCGAGGGCCCGCTCGATCAAGGCCAGATCGTACGGGCGGCACATGTCGGGAAACCGCGGCCCCAGCCGGTCGTCGTTCACGCCGATCAAGGGGTTGTCGCCCATCAGGTTGATGTGGTCGTCGATGACGACGATGTCGCCGCAGGCATAGCTCGGGTTCATGCCGCCGCAGGCGTTGGAGACGATCAACAGCTCGGCCCCCAGAGCCTTCATCACCCGCACGGGAAACGTGATCTGCTGGTGCGTGTAGCCCTCGTAGGCGTGAAAGCGGCCTTCCATGGCGACCACGTTCACCCCTTCCAGCCGCCCGCAGACAAGCTGGCCGGTGTGCCCGATCGAAGTCGACCGTGGGAAATGCGGGATCGCCGCGTAGTCCAACGTGGCCTGGCGGTCGATCTGCTGGGCCAGGCTGCCCAGGCCGGTGCCCAGGATGATTCCCACCCGGGCCGGCGCCGGCGACTGCTGCCGCACGGCTTCGGCGGCCTCGGCTACCCGTGCGGCAAGTTCGAGCATGCTCCCTCGCTTCCGCCGCTCTCAACCGCGTTTTTTGTACTCTCGGACCAGGGCCCGAAAGGCGGGCGAGTGCCGCAGACCTTCCAGGTCGGGATCTGCTTCCAGGTGCTCGAAATCGCAATAGCCCAACTCGAACGCCGAGCGCAGTGCGGCGATCGCCTCGTCGCGGGCGCCGACCATCGCCAGGCTGCAAGCCAGGTTGTAGCGCACGCGGCAGTCGTCGCCGAGCAAGGCCGCCAGTCGCCGATCGAGCACCACGGCCCGCTCGTGCAGTCCTTTGCGGGTCAGCAGCTCGGCCTGGCAGCGGAGCACGTCGACGTAATCGGGCTGGCGGGCCAGCACCTGGTCGTAAAAGGCGATGTCGAAGTCGAGCTGGCTTTGCTCGGAGAAGAGTCGCGCCGCCGCCTGGCCGCCGCCCTGCGGGCCGGGTGCTGAGGGGTCGTCGGCCGCCGCCATGGGATGGTTCCTTGCTTTGCCTGCGATTCAGAGATCGTCGCCGTCCTCGAACTCATCGTCGTCATCGGGTTCGACGTCTTCCAGTCCGTCGCCCTCGACCACTTCGTCGAACTCGCCCACGTCGTCGTTGAGCTCCTCGTCCAATTCGTCTTCGAAGTCGTCGTCGAAATCGTCGTCGAAGTCGTCGTCGTCGAAATCTTCTTCCTCATCCTCGGTGGCGGCCAGCGGCATGGAGACTGCTTCTCCACCCGGCGCTTGCACGTGGCCCGGAGGCGCGGCGGCGGGGTCCTCCGGCACGAAACCACATTCGAAATGCCAAAGCGGCTCATGATCGCCTGGAGGCGCCCAGGGTGAATTCAGCGGCTGTGACATGGCAAAACCTGCGGGTGGCGGGGAGGCTGGGTCGGAACGCCCGAACCGCAGCCGCCCGAAGGCCTTCTGGAACTCCTGCTCCCCAAAGCACGTAGTTGTTATGCAACCCGGCCTGTTTTGTCAAGCAGTCCTAGGCGCGGGGCGTCAGGGTGGTCCGCTCGCCGCGAGTGATCCGGCGGGTGCGCGGCCAATAAAAACGGGCAGGGCCCTCGAATAGGAGGGCCCCGCCCAAACACGGGGGTGAGAAAGCCTTGATTGGGCCGGCGAAAGATAGAATTGCCGATGAAATAGGTTGCCGCCGGCAACTCAAACCTAGGTCATCGGAGGCGATTGTCAAACGGCGGGCGGATGGCGAAGAGAGCCGAAGCATCCCGGCGTGCCGGGAGGGCAGCCCCATTTGCCACTGCTCACCGCTCAGGTGCGGTAGTCCGCGTTCAGGCGGACGTAGTCGGCTGTCAGATCGGTGGTCCAGAAACGGATGCCGGCATCGCCTTCGCTGAACGCCAGCACGATGCTGACGTCGCGATTGTCTTTGATCGATTGCGAGACCGCCGCCGCGTCGAACGCGGCCGGCGAGCCGTCGTGATATAACACAACGCCGTTGATTTCGAGCCGCACCCCTGCCGGATCGAAAGGCACTCCCGCGTACCCGGCTGCCGAGACGATCCGGCCCCAGTTGGGGTCGCCGCCAGCGATGGCCGTCTTGACCAGCGGGCTTTCGGCCACCGACTTGGCGATCCAGTGGGCAGCCGCCCGCGTGGCACAGCCGGTCACGTCGATGGTCACCAGGTGCGTCGCTCCCTCGCCGTCGGCGGGGATCGCGTGCGCCAGTTCGCGGCAGATGTCGGCCAGCATTCCCTGGAACATGGCCAGTTCCGCGCCGGCCAGCGGCGACGTGCCCGCGGCGCCATTGGCCAACAACAGCACCGTGTCGTTGGTGCTCATGTGCCCGTCGACGCTGATGCAGTTGAAGCTCTCGTCCACCGCGCGGACCAGGGCCTCTTGCGCCACGGCCGGTTCCAGGGCCGCGTCGGTCAACAGCAGTCCCAGCATGGTGGCCATCCGAGGGCCGATCATCGCCGCCCCCTTGGCCATCCCGGTGACCTCCACCTGTCTGCCAGCCAGGCTGAACGATCGCCCCGCCAGCTTATGCCGCGTGTCGGTCGTCATCATGCCGCGGGCCGCCCCAACCAGCGACTGCTCGTCCCGGCCCAGTTGGCCGGCGGCCGCCTGGATGCCCCGCTCGATCTTTTCCATCGGCAGGAACTCGCCGATCACGCCGGTCGAGAGCACCAGCGCCTGGTGCGGCTGGGCTCCGCAGGCCCGGGCGGCCAGCTCCGCCATGCGGGCCGCATCGCGGTCGCCGCGCGATCCGGTGCAGGCGTTGGCGTTGCCCGAGTTGATCACCACGCAGCGAATCGCCTCGCCGGGAGTTCGGCCGCGGTTCAATCCCACCGGGGCCGCGAACACCAGGTTCTGCGTGTACACGCCCGCCGCCACCGACGGCACGTCCGAAACCACCAGGGTCATGTCGTGCTTCTGAGGGTTTCGCTTGATGCCCGCGTGGACGCCGGCCAGACGAAAGCCTAGGGGAACCAGGATCGCCATTGCAAAGGTTTCCGGGATTGGAGGTGGGATGGGCCGCCGGCCGTGGTCGCCGGTCTTCACAGCGCAGTGGTTTCGGCGTAACCGTACATCAGGTTGAAGTTCTGCACGGCCGCCCCGGCCGCCCCCTTGACCAGGTTGTCGAGGCAACTGATCGTGATCACCCGGTCGCGCACCACGCGGGCCGTGATGTCGCAGAAGTTGTTGCCGCTGGTGTCCTTGGTCCCCGGCAAATGGTCCACGATCCGCACGAACGGCTCGTCGGCGTAGAACTCCCGCAACGCACCGAGCACCTGCTCCTCGCTCACCGCCGAAGCAGGCCGCGAATAGGCCGTCGTCAGGATGCCACGGTCCATCGGCACCAGGTGCGGCGTGAAGATCACCGCCACGTCCGTGCCGCTGGCCGTGCTCAGCACCTGCTCGATCTCCGGCGTGTGCCGGTGGCGCCCCACGTTATAGGCCGACACGCTTTCGTTGCACTCGGGATAATGGGTCGTGAGCTTGGGTGTCCGCCCGGCGCCGGAGACGCCGCTCTTGGAGTCGATGATGATCCCCTCCGGCTCGACCAGTCCCCCCTTCAACAGCGGCGCCAGCGGCAGGATGGCCGACGTGGGATAACAACCCGGATTGGCTACGAGCTGGGCCTCGACGATCTGGTCACGAAACAGCTCGGGCAGTCCATACACGGCCTTGCCCAACCGCTCCGGATCGCCATGCTTCTGGCCGTACCACTGGGCGTACACGTCGGCGCTCTTGAGCCGGTAGTCGGCGCTGAAATCGACCACGCGGCAGTCGCCGGCCAGCAATTCCGGCACCAGCGAGGCGGTCACGCCATGCGGCAGGCAACTGAAGACGCACTGGGCCCGGGCGGCCACGGCCGAAGGGGGCAGGTCCTCCAGGTGCAGATCGAGGCGGCCCGCCAGCGACGGGTGGACGCTGGCCAGGTGCGGATTGCCTTCCTGCCGGCTGGTGACGGCGGTGATCTCGGCCTCGGGGTGCCGCAGCAGAATCTTGATCAGCTCGAGGGCCGAGTAGCCGGTGGCTCCCAGGATGGCAACGCGAGTCATGGCGAGATTTTCACGCTTGCGTTTCTTGGGGCAGGCCAAACGTCGGACCCCGGCAGTATAGTCTCGCCTGATCGACACGGCCAAGGGGCCGGAAGTTCGCAGGGCAGGAGGAACTGCCATCGCCTGTGCCAGTTTGACCACGCCGGCGGTGAGCCAGGTTGAATCGACGGCGATCGGGCGAAATCGAGCGTCATCGCTCAATCCTTTTTCGGCTTTTCTTTTTTCGACTTCGTAAACCAAAGCCCTTCGCCAATGGTCGGGCGACGACCTAAGGGCCATGCTGCCTCAATCCGGACGAGAACCTCATCTGGAGCGATTCGCAAGGGGTGAAACTCCCGGCCATTAGGAGCCGGGAAACCAGCTTGGATCTCGTGGGCACGCAACAGTTCATGCAGCAGGGCCAGGACTCGAGTCCGGATGTCGGCTTCAGCTTCCTTGGGGAAAGACTCCTCAACATCCCGGATTACGGACCAAAGACCGACGTGATCTTCCTCGCACTCGCTCAGAATGCTCTGCTTCAGTGATTCAAGGGTGGGCATAGTCTATCTCCGTTTCGCGGGCTGCGAACCGCATAAAACGCGACCATTACAAACCTACCAGGAGACGATCTTCAACGGGCGCTCGCGAATGAAGGTTTCGGCCTCGGCGCGATCGAAGACGCTCTCGGTGGCGCTGATCGAACGCACGCAACTGGCGCCCAGGGCGCTGCCCCACTCGAGACACTCTCTGGGATCTCCGCCGGCCAGCAGGCCGGCGATGTAGCCGGCGTCGAAGGCGTCGCCGGCGCCCGTCGCGCCGACATACGGCACCGGATAGACGTCGGCCTGCACACGCAGCGAGTCGGAAACCAGCACCGTGCCCCGATCGCCGCAGGTGATCACCACCGTGCCTGCACCCGCCTCCCGGAACCGCAAGGCCTGCTGGCGCGGATCGTCCAGGCCGGTCAAGGCGGCCGCTTCGTCGTTGTTGGGCAGGAAAACATCCGTCTCGCCCAGCAAGCCTTCCAGTTGCCGCCAGTGGTCGCCCGGCCCAGGCATGACCACGTCGAGCACCGTCTTGACGCCCTGCCGCCGCGCTTCGCGGAACAGCCGGGTCAGATCTTGCGCCACCAGGCCGGGCAGAAGCAGGTAGCCGCCTACGTAAAGCACCTTGACCTCGCCGATCCGGTCGATCGGTATGTCGGCGATCGACAACAGGGCGTTCGCTCCCACCGTGTGGATGAACCGGCGGTCCTCTCCCTTGACGTTGATGATCAGCGTGCCCGAAGTGCCGACTCCGGCAACGCGGCGAATCGAGCTGGTATCGATGCCCTCTGCCTCGAGCGTCTCAATGACGAAACGGCCGAAGGCGTCTTCTCCCACGCACCCTACTACCCCCACCTTCACCCCCAGCCGCGCCAGGTCCATCGCCGCGTTCGAGGCGCAGCCGCCGATGTTCAACAGCAGATGGTCGGTCAACATCAGCTCGCCCGACTTGGGCAGCCGCGGGATCGGCGCGCAGAGATGATCGGCCACCAGCACGCCCACGCTTAGACAGTCGATGGCCATATCGGTTCGGCGGCTCCGGCGGCTCCCCATGATCAATCCGGCATTGACCCGATTGCCGGCTTTTCGTAACTTCCCCACCCGAAAACCCAGAGCTCCGCGGTGCGGAAACAAGGGGCCTTGTTTTTTAGCAAGCGGGCAATCGGTTTTCCACCCCGACGCAGGAAGCGGCGGGCAGTGCCGGCTGGCGACCCCGGGATGGACCTGTGGGGGACAGTTTATGGATAAGCCGCCAAGAAGGCCGTCCGTCTCGGCCGCTTTTCGGAGCCGGCCATT
>JBBDNX010000056.1:0-1516 GCA_040877345.1 Pirellulales bacterium | reverse complement strand
CTGGCTATTCGACGGCAAGACGTACGAGGGACTCAAGACGGCGGTGGGCTGGCGCTGGGGATTGGTGCAGGCCACGGCCCGCTTTCCCGGCCACGAGCCGGGCGCGCTTGAGGCCGGCCTGACCGCCTCGGCCGGGGCCGTGCTGGCAGTCGACCGCCAAAAATTCCTGGAGCTGGGCGGCTTCGATCCCTTGTATCTGCCCGGCCGTCTGGAAGACCTCGACTTCGCCTTCCGCGGCTACCAGGCCGGCTACCACGCCCGCTACGTGCCCGCCGCGGTCGCCTACCACAAGGGGCAGGCCAGCTTCGGCCCGGCCTACGGCCACGAGGGATGCCACCGCCTCGCCCTGCGCAACACGCTCTTGTTCCAGTGGAAGAACCTGCGGCATCCACTTCACGTCGGCCGGCACCTGGCGGCCCTGCCCCCCCGGATCCTGTTCGACATCGCCCGCGCCCCCTGGGCCCGGCCCGGCGCCCGCTTGATCTTCACCCGCGCGCTGTGCCAGGCCCTGCCCCGCCTGACCGCCTGCCTCGCCAGCCCCTATCGCGCTCCCCGCGCGGCTGCCCAGTCGGAGCGGCTTTTCTTCCAGCGCTTCGCCTTCGGCCGCATCGCCGGAGGTCAGAGGTCAGAGATCAGAGATCAGAGATCAGAAGAGGACTCTCGCCCGTCCGACCTTCGGCCTCCAGCCTATAGCCTCCAGCCTTCTGCGGGCCCTCGCCCGTCGTGCCTTCTGCCTTCTGCCTTCTGCCTTCTGCCTTCCTATCCCCTCTCGCGCTTCTACCTCCTCCCGGCGGCGGCCTGGCTGGCGGGCCGCCTGGCGGCCACGCGAGTCAGGCCCTGGCACATCACGCTGGCCGGGCTGGTGGCGGCGGTGTTGGCCGCGGCCCTGCTCGTCTGGCGGCCGGCGGCGGCCCCCTGGGCGGCCTTGATCGTGCTGGTCGGTTGGTTCTGCGATCGCTTGGACGGCGCGCTTGCCAGGCGGCAGCAGACCGCTTCACCCCGCGGCGCCTGGCTCGACGCCAACGTCGACGAGCTGGCCGATCTCGGCCTGCACCTGGCCGTCGCTGCCGCGGCCGCGTCGCTCACCGCTTCCGTCTGGCCCTGGTGTTGGTTCGTCGCCTTTCTGTTTGGCAAGTACCTGCTGATGTACGGCCTCGCCGAGGAACAGGCTGGAGGCCGGAGGCCGGAGGCTAGAGGCAGGCGATCCGCCTCCGGCGGAACCGCGGCACGGGACGACGAGAGTGGTCAAGACGGACTAGGAAGCCCGTCCTACGAGGTAGGACGGCCTTCCCAGGCCGTCTCCTTCTCGCCTTGTCGCCTTGTCGCCTTGTCCCCTTGCCGTGCATTGTGGCACTTGCCCGGCAATGCCGACGTGCGGCTGCACCTGCTGGTGGCCGCCTTAGCCAGCGGCTGGCTGACGGCCGAGTTGGCCTTGATCGCCATCTATTACAACCTGCGTTGGATCGCTCGCTACGCCCTCGTGTTGAAGAGACTGGAGGCAGAAGAAAAGGAGGAG
>JBBDNX010000055.1:0-8083 GCA_040877345.1 Pirellulales bacterium | reverse complement strand
GAAGGGATAGCCATAGATATCGCCGCCTTCCGTACACAGGGAAAGGGCGCTCTGGGTGACGTCGGGCAGGTCATAGACCGACGCCGCTGAGAACGTTTCCTTCAGGGGAGCAAGCGCACCTGAAGTGACGAAATCCTTGGCGCTGGTTTCGAAGATCCAGGCGAGGTCCGGTGCGTTGCCACCCGCGATCTGTGTCGTGAGCGTCGTGTTGTAGGTGTTGAAGTCCAGAGATTCGAAGGCGACCGTCACGTTCGGGTGCATCGCCTTGTAGGCGGCCGCGATCCCGTTGAAGAGGTCGAGGTGCCCCTTGTTGGCGCTCCAGATGGCCATCCGAAAATTGACGTAATCTTGCGCCATCGCCGGCGCCGCCATAGGAAGCATGATGCCGGCGGCAGCCGCCGCCACTATCAGTCTCGAAAGTCTGCTCATGATTTCCTCCTTCTTTGGTTGTCCTAATACCCGCGGACGTCGGGCCAGCGGGTCTCGATACCCTCGCCATGGAGACGGGTCTGAAAGTCTGCGAGGTGCCGGTCGTCGGCCTGCACCGCGTGCGGTGTCAGACCATGATCAAGACAATGGGCGGCGAGCAGCCCTGCCGCCTCGCCGATATTCCACTCTACCGGGTGCAGGCGGTAGCAGCCGTTGGTGATGTGCGTCACGCCCAGGTTCTTGGCGGCTGGCAGCAAGTTCTCCATCCGCACCGGGATCAACGACCCCAGCGGTATCTGGAAAGGAAGCGAGCTGATGTCCAGGTAATTGTCGCCGCCGCTGCTGGGGTGCAGGTCGATCCGATAGCTGCCCACTCCCACCGAGTCGGCGAACGGCTCGGCCGACACTTCGTCGCGCCCCTTGCCGGTCGCCTCCATGCGGGCCTCGGTCCCCACCTGCTGCTCGACGACGGTGAACTCGGCCTTGATCCGCCGCGATTCGCGGATGTATGGATACTTGGCCAGGCCGTCGCTCGAGCCAAGCGGGTCGCCCCTCAAACGCAGCCCCGGCCAGCCCGTGCCGCCGTCGGGCCGCGGCGCCTCGGTCTGCATCCAATAGAGCAGTGACAAGCTGAGCTGGGCCGAGCGCCGCCGGTGCCCCTGCGCTTCGTCGGGCGTGACCGCGTGCAGGTTGCCCAGCCAGTAATCGTTCTGCGGCCAATTCACCAGCGTGATGTCGCTGGGATACGTTCCCTCGGCAAACTGCTGGCGGGCGGCGATGCGGCGATAGAGCCAGAGGTTGAGCCCCTTGCCGCCCGGTTTCACGGCTGGATCGAACGTGACCGCCCGCGGGCCCAGGGTGACCGGGTCGCTCATCGACCAGCTCAACAGCGGGCCGGGCCAGGGCGGGCGCAAATTTGGCACGTAGTCGCGCCAGAATTCGTACTCGGCCGGCTGGTCGATCGTGTGGTCCTCGCCTTCCAAATGATCGACGGCAAAGCACCAGGTACACGACTGGATGTTGTCCGGCTGTGCCTCGGACGGGGCGTGCGGTTCGCCCGTCTCAGACTGCGACTCGAAGCCGGTCACGTGCTCGACGCCGGCCAGCGGCAACAAATCCCCCTGCTCGGTCGCGTCGAGAAAGTACTTGCCCCTCAGCGTGCGCTCGTCCCCGGTCAGGCGGTTGTGGATCCGCACGGCCCGAATCGAGTCCCCCTCGGTTTCGGCCGCGATCGCGATCGTGGTGAGGAGAATCGTCAGCCGCCCCGAACTGACGTACGGCGCCAGCAGCGATTCGATGGCGGCCAACGCGACCCGCGGCTCGTGGCACAGCCGCGACACCGAGCCGGCTCCGGGGTTCAAGTGCTGCTGCCCGCGCGCCTGGGCCGTCAGAGGGTAGTGGTCGCGATAGTATTGCCTGATTCGTTGCCTGAGGTGGCGGTAGCTGCGCGTGCAACCGAACGACTCGATCCAGGGGTGCTCGTCGGGCGGCACGGCCTGCTGGGTCAACTGGCCGCCGATCCAATCGGTTTCCTCGGTCATGACGACGCTGGCACCGGCGCGCACGGCCGCCAAGGCCGCGGCACAGCCTCCCAGGCCGCCGCCCACGATGACCACGTCGGCAGCGGCCTCCGCACGTCCCAGCAGGCCGGCGCGTACCGGCCGGGCCAGCGTCCACGGCAGGCTGGCGGCGCCCGCGGTCCAGGCACAACTTTTGAGGAACTTTCGGCGGCGCATTAGGGTGCCTCCAATTCAGTCCTTCAGTTTCTCGTCGGTCTTGGGGGCCAGCCAGATGACGATCATGCCCACGGCATAGATCAAGCTGGTGATGGCGCCCACCCGGCCGTAATCGCCGCCGTAGTGCGACTTGATCAGTTCGCCGGCGCCCAGCACGCCGATGGCAGCGCCCACGCGCCCGGAATTGAAGGCCACGCCGGCGCCGGTGGACCGCACCCGTGTGGGAAACAGCTCGGGCAGGCACAGCGGCAGCCAGCCGAAGTACAGGCCGCTGAACACGCCCAGCATGAAGGCCCAAAGCGAAAACAGGTTCACCGATGCGATGCCGATCGCCGGGCCGACGCCGATCAGGCCCTCGGCAAAATCGCCAAACGAGTATTCGCCCGCGGTGGCCGGGTGCAAGCCACGAAAGATGTAAGCGCTGATCGCCAGAGATGCCAGGCTGATCAAAAAGTACGAACGCCGCCGGCCCAGGGCGCCGGCCACCCAGCCGCCCGCCAGGCTGCCCAGCGTGCCGCCCAGCGAGCGCATCACCTGCGTCCAGCCTTTGAGATACGGGTCGGCCGTGCCTCCCACTTCGTCGGCCCAGGGAACGAGCCAGTTTCCGCTGCCCCAACCGCCCAACAGAGGCACCGTGCCCAGGCAGATTCCGATCAACGTCAGGTGCAACAGCGGTGGGCGAAAGATCTCCGCGACCGGCGCCGGAGGCCTGACCTGGCCCGTGCGCAGACGGCCGGCCGCCCAGCGGGGCGATTCGGGCACGGCCGCCCAGACAAAGATGCCGAGCACCACCGGCGTGGCGCCCACCAGCATCATCCACCGCCAGCTTTCGGGCGTGATCCGGAAATAGATGCTGGCGATGCCCATCATCACGATGCCCACGTTGGCCGACGTGCCGATGATTCCCGCTAACGTGGGCCGCGACACCTCGGACCAGGCTTCCGAGACCAGGGCCACGCCGTTGGGCCACATGCCTCCCACGCCCAGGCAGGTGAGGAACCGCAGCACCAGTAGTTGATACGGATCGACGACCAGGTAACTGAGTCCCGAGAAGCAGGAATAGCAGAGGATGCTCCAGGCCATGGCGCGGGTGCGGCCCGCGCGGTCGCCGAGCCAGCCGAACAAGAGGCCGCCGGCGGCCGCTCCGAAGAGGAACGAGGCATTGTGCCAGGAGAACCAGAGCCCCACCAATTCCCTTTGTTCCTGCGAGAGCGCCTGGCCTTGCTGGTCGGGCCAGAGCAGGTCGATGGTGGCCGAGCGGCTCATCAAGGGGGTGATCGACATCTGCGTGCCGGCGAACATCCAGCCGAGAAAAGCGACGGCCAGCACGAGGTATCGCGCGCGGCGGGAGAGCGGGGTTTGCTCGATGTTCGGTACGGCGTCGCTCACGTGGATCTCCCGGACCGGTCAGTTATTGGATGCGGCACATTGCCTGGCCGATCGTCTCGGCAGCGGCGGGCGGCAGCGGCCCGGCGGCGGCGAAGCGAACGGCCTCGTCGACTTCTTCTCCGCTGGAAAAGCCGACCAGCGCGCTGGAAACGCCGGGGTGGCTCAGGACGAACCGCACGGCCGCCTCCTTGATGCCCAGGCCAGGCGGCAACGTTTCGGCCAACTGTCGGGCCCGCTCGGCGTCGCGCTCGTACAGCGCCAGCGGAAAGAATTTGGTGGTCAGCGTATGCCGGCTGGGCGGCTTGCCCGCCAGCGCTCCGCCGGCCAACACGCGGATGGCGAGCACGCCGATGCGGGCCCGGCTGCAAAACGAAAGCAGATCGTCGCCGCCCGGCTCCAGCGAATCGCCACTGCTTGGAGGCCCCGCTCCCGGCGCGCCGGGAGGCCCGAGAAGCAGTGCTGCGCCGCCCCCGGCGCTGCCGGCGGTTGCATCGAGCAGGTTGTAGGAAAGCTGCACGCTGGCAAAGGCGCGCGACTCGAGCACTTCCTGCAAGGCGGCGGGCTGGCCCAGGGCGGTCAAGCCGAAGTGCTCGACGAGTCCCTCGTCGCGCAGAGTCTGGAAGGCATCGAGCACGCCGCCCGGCCGCAGCACGTCGCCGGGCGTGATCGAGGTGTGCAGCTCGCCCCGCCCGGCGGTGATCGAGTTGTGCAGTTGCAGCAACGTGACGCGCTGGAGGCCCAGCCGCCGCAAGCTGGCCTCGACCGACTGCCGGACAGCGGCCCTGACGTCGCCGAGCTGGTCGGGCATCAGCCTGACCTTGGTCGCCACGTGGACCCGGCCGGCGGCTTCCAGCTCGCGGAGGGCCGTCCCCAGGCTGCTTTCCGAGGCGCCGTCGCCATACGTGGCAGCCGTATCGAACCAATTGACGCCCGCCGCCAGGGCGCGCTCGACGGTGCTGCGTTGCGTATCGCGGCTGCCGGCAGTCATCAGGGCAGGCACCGGTCCCGCGCCGAACGAGACGGCCGAGACCGCGATGCCCGTCGAGCCCAGGTCGCGGTATTCCATGCGGCATGATCTCCAGGGCGTGCCTAGCCAGGATAGTCGGCCGCCGAGCGGGTCGCAATGGAACGGCAAGGCAGGGGGTAGACAGAAGTCAGAGGTCGGAGGTCAGAGGTCGGAGGTCAGAGGTCGGAAGTCGGAGGACAGAAGTCAGAGGTTCAGGGGTGCCACTGCTTGGAGGCCCCGCTCCCGGCGCGCCGGGAGGGCCGAGAAGCAGTGCTGCGATGCGTCAGTCGGTGCGCAGTTTTAGCGGTCGGGTGGCTGGGGCAAAGCGGTAGCGTGCCCCAGTGATATTAGGCAGCCAGCCGTGGGCCCTGCTAAAATGCTCGAGACGCGGCAGCCCTGCCCACGTCGACGAAGGTCATCTGGAGGAAATGAGCATGGCATTGCTGCGACACCTGGCTTTGCGATGCTCCGACATGGAGCGTTCGCGGCGGTTCTACGAGGAAGTGATCGGCTGGACGTTCGTGGGCTATCGGCCCAGCGGCCAGGGGCTCGACCTGAGCGACGGCGTGAGCAATATCACGCTGATCCAGCAGCCGGCGGGCCAGAAGCGGCCCGTGTTCGAGGAAGGCAGCGAGTACATTCATTTCGGCGTGATCGTCGACGACCTGCCGGGGATCTGGCGGCGGCTGCACGACTGGAAGGCGACCTTTTCGAAGGACGACGTGAAGCAGCGCAAGCCGATCGATCCCAACGGCTCGCCGCCCAGCTCGTTCAAGGTGCTCGACCCCGACGGCAACGTGGTCGACATCACCTCCAACCGCTCCGAGTGGCGCGGCGTGCTGCTGGAGCCCGGGGGAAGGGAGGAAGGAGGAACGAGGAAGGAGGAGTAAGAACGGGCGCCGCAGCGTCTCGTTCCATTCTTCACGAAGAATGGCCCAGTCCCACAGATTACGCTGATTTACGCAGATTTGAATCGGTAGCCACCGCCCGCTGAGGCACCGTCTTTGACTAGCGCGTCGCGGTAGGCGAACAAGGCGGGCGTGCCGCCGGTGTGAACGAACACAACGGGCCGATCGGGAGGCAGCCGGCCTTGACGCACGTCGTCGATCAAAGCGGCCATCGCCTTGGCCGTGTAGACCGGGTCGAGCAAGATGCCCTCGGTCCGCGCCAACAGGTCGATCGCCGCCAATCCCTCCGGCGAACACACACCGTAACCCTCGCCCAGGTAAGCATCGGTGGTGTCGACCTGGCGGGGATCGACCTCGACGTCCAAGCCGATCAGCCGAGCGGCCTGGTTCGCGGTGGCCGCCAGGTCCTGGGCATGGTCCCAAGGCCAGCGGATGGGGGCGATGATTCGCAGCCGCACCTCCGCTGCGAGGGCCCCCTTGCCCAATAGCAGGCCGGCGCCGGTCGAGCCGGCCGAAGAGACGTAGATCGTTCCCGGCGTCGTGTTGCGCGCGGCAAACTGCTCCAGGATCTCGGCCATGCAGAGCGCATAGCTGACCGCCGCGCGGGGCTTGACGACTTCGTTGTCCCAGCAATATGCCTTGCGGCCCTGGGCGCGAAACTGAGCGGCGACCTGGGCAATGCGGTCGTAGAGCGGCGCGCCCAGCGGGAGGTCGACCAGCTCGACGGACGCCCCTAGCAGGTAATCGAGGAGCAAGTTGCCTTGCACCTCGTCCGGATGGCAGCCGCGCGACAGGACCAGGTGGCAGTCGAGGCCCAGCTTGGCGCAGGCCGCGGCCGTCTGCCGGCAGTTGTTCGATTGAACTCCCGCGCCCCACACCAGGATTTCGGCCCCCAGCTCGCGTGCATGGGCCAGCACGAGCTCGTTGTGCCTGGTCTTGTTGCCGCCGAAGGCCAAGCCCGTGCAGTCGTCGCGCTTGATGAAGATGCTCGGACCTTTCAGCGCGGCGGAAAACCTTGGCAGCTCTTCCAGGGGCGTCGGCAGATGGGCCAGCGCCACGCGCGGCAGCTTGCCGATTGCCCGCCGCAATTCCACCACCCGCCGATCCAGACCGTCCATCGTCGAAGCTCCGCATGTTGCCCGCATCACCGCCCGCCAGCGTAACCGGCCGACCGCTGTTTTTCCATTGCCGCAAAGGCGGGTGGCGACCCGGCTCGATGCGGACGGTGGTGTGGTGGGGGCCAGGTGTTGAACGGGCGTGGTAGGCGGCGGCTTCGATTCGCCCGTAGGGCGCACGATGGTTGCCAGGGACTTTAGTCCCTGGGTAATTGACCCACCCTATTTTCTTTCTTTCCGCCCGGAGGGCGGACGACCTCACTTGAACACCTCGTTCTCGTCAAACTCAATACCATGCCGGCGCAGCAATTCCAGGAACTCCGATTTGAAGTCCTGTCGCTTGTGATGCTCCTTCTGGCGGGCGATGTAGGCCTCAACCTCGGGTACCACTGACTTGCTGACCGTGAATCCGCCGTAACCTTCCTGCCACGCAAAATGACCGATCTGTGGAAAGGTCTCGTTGATCCATTTCGAGGAGCGCCCCTTGACCTGCTGAAGCATCTCCGAGTGGGACAGGTCGGCGCGGTAGCGGACCAGCAGGTGAACATGGTCCGGCATGCCGTTGATCGCCAGCAACGTGCATCGCAGGTCGCGCAGGATGCCACCCACGAATGGGTAGAGGCGCGCCTCGAGTTCTGACGTGATAAGACTCGCGCGGTGCTGGGTGCTGAAGACAGTGTGGTAGAAGTTCTGCGTGAACGCGCTGGGCATGTGCGGCCTCCGTCCGCCCTCCGGGCGGAAAAGAAAATGAGTTGGGGCATCATCCACCAGGGACTGAAGTCCCTGGCAACTATCGTCCGCCCTCCGGGCGATGAATGGAAGGCTCCGGGCAGGGGATTGGCCGCCCTCCGCCTAGCAGTGGTCGGCATGAAAAAAATACCCTCCTTCCGCTGCTTTGAAAGCTGATACACGAACCAACGCCAAAACTGGGCCGCGCAAAGCGATAGGGGCCGGCCTTTCAGGCCGCCCCTATCCGTCCAGCCACCCACCCGCTATTTCGAAGCCAGCCCCTCGGTCACCACGGGGAAGCGGGCTTCGTACGCCAGGCTGTCAATGAACTTCTTGGCCTGGATGAACTCGTCGGTCGAAACCGTCTTTACCTTGGCGTTCAACTCGGTTTGCAGCCGCTGGGCCGCTTTCTTGATTTCGCTGGCGCTGGGGCTGCCCAGGCCGCTGTTGGAGGGAGTCCGCCCGGCGTACAGCTCTTCCAGAGCGGCTCGCGACTCGGCGAAGGCCTCGTCGGTCAAGGCATGCGGCCACTGGATGCCGCCCAGGGAGGGCTCGATCTGCTCGGGGGCCAGCCGCTGGGGCCGCCGCGACTCGTTCCACTGGCTAACCATTTCGGGCGTCGCGGCGGGCCGCCGCTGGCTGGCTCGATAGCCGGCGTTCAAGTCACGCAGGGCAAAGTAGGTCTCAACCTTCTTTTGATGGTTGTCGATCCGCCGGCTGCTGGCCTCCTCCAGATTGACCGCCGCCTCCGACGTGTACAGGTTGTAGAGG
>JBBDNX010000054.1:0-1523 GCA_040877345.1 Pirellulales bacterium | reverse complement strand
GTACTGCCGCTGCCCCTCGGCATAGAGGGTGTCGAAGGCCAGCGAGCTCTTGCCCGATCCGCTGGGACCGGTGATGACGACCAGTTGGTCCCGTGGGATATCGAGATCGACATTCCGCAGGTTGTGCACGCGGCAGCCGCGGATGCGGACGCACTCCCGGGTCTCGGCCGGAGCCCTCCCCTGGTCGATCTGGCCAAAGACACTCATCAAAACAGCCCTGCCGCCCCCCGATCGCTATGCGTAAACTTTCCACGCTAACACAGGGCACGGGGGAAGGAAAGGCAGAAGGACGAAGGCGGAATCGGAAACGCGCAAGCTTCCGTCGTCGTCTTCGTCACTCTTCCTTCTGCCTTCGTCCTTCTGCCTTTCCCCGCGCCCTTGCCGGGCGGGCGGGCGCGGGCTACGATGTGAGCTTATCTTGTGTCCGGAGTTCGAGATGCGTCACGTGCTTTCGGCGGTCGTGCAAAACGTTCCGGGGGTGCTATCGCACATCTCGGGCATGCTCGCCTCGCGCGGCTACAACATCGACAGCCTGGCAGTCGGCGAAACCGAAGACCCGCAGTTGTCGCGGATGACGTTTGTCGTGGTCGGCGACGACAGCGTGCTGGAGCAGGTCCGCAAGCAGCTCGAAAAAATCGTGACCGTCGTCCGCGTGGTCGACATCAGCTCGCAGAACTTCGTCGAGCGCGACCTGATGCTGATCAAGGTGGCCGCCCCCTCGGGAGGCCGCCGCAGCGAGGTCCGGGAACTGGTCGACATCTTCCGGGGCCGCATTGTCGACGTCTGTCCCGAGGAAGTGATGATCGAAATCTCCGGGCAGGAGCGCAAGGTCGAGGCCTTCATCGAGCAGATGCGCCCCTTCGGCATCAAGGAACTGGTCCGCACGGGGCGGATCGCCATGGTCCGGGGCGCTCACTCGACGACCGAATAGACTTCACAGCCTTTCAACCCCCACAGCGAAAGACCCCATGGCCGCCACGATCTACTACGACCAAGACGCCGACCTGTCGGCGCTCAAAGGCAAGACCATCGCCATCCTGGGCTACGGCTCGCAGGGACATGCCCACGCCCAGAACCTCCGCGACAGCGGCTGCCAGGTGATCGTGGGACAGCGGCCGGGCAGCCCCAACTACGAACTGGCCGTCAAGCACGGCTTCAAGCCGATGAGCGTCGATGAGGCCACCGAGCAGGGCGACCTGGTCAATATGCTTCTGCCCGACGAGGTGCAGGGCGACATTTACCGAGAGCACGTGCGGCCGCACCTCAAGCCGGGCAACATCCTGATGTGCTCGCACGGGTTCAACGTGCATTTCGGGCAGGTGCAGGCGCCGCCGGGGGTCGATATGCTGCTGGTGGCGCCCAAGGGCCCGGGCCACCTGGTGCGCAGCGAGTTCGAAAAAGGGGGCGGCGTCCCCTGCCTGATCGCCTTGAGCGAGGGCGCCGGCGACGCGACCCGCCGGCTGGGGCTGGCGTATGCCAAGGGGATCGGCGGCACCCGCGGCGGCGTGATCGAGACCACGTTC
>JBBDNX010000053.1:0-8102 GCA_040877345.1 Pirellulales bacterium | reverse complement strand
CGGCCACGACAGCCGGGGGGAGTTGGGCACGTGCCGGCTGGCTCAGCCCGGCGCCGGCCAGCAAGACGAGCGCTGCCGGCAAGACCGTTCGGGCTGCGCGCCAGCGGGCTGGAGCGTTCGGAGAAAGCATCAGTTGGCCTCCGTCGTGAGAACTTCAGCGGACAGGTTTTCCCGCATGGCTGCCAGCAATTGCTTGACGGTGGCCATTTGCTCGGGCGTGAAGCCTTGCGTCGCGCGGGCCCGCACGCGGCGGGCGCAGGCCACGCTTTCTTCCCAGGCCGGCTTGGCCCGCGGCGTGGGCCGGATGAGCCGTTTCCGCTTGTCGCCCGGGCACTCCTCGCGCGTGATCCATCCATCGCGCTCCATGCGCCCCAGGACACTGACCAGCGTGGCCGGTTCGATGTCCATGCGTTCGGCAAGCTGGGCCTGCGTCAGGCAGCCCTCCAGCGCCAGCCAGGCGAGCACCTGCCACTGGCGGTAGGTGATGCCGTGGGGCGCCAGCTCCTCGTTGAGAGCTCGCTGAAACAGGTGCGCCGTATACACGACCCAATAGCCGACGCTCTCTTCGAAGTCGTACTGCAGCAAAGGGGGGTCTCCAGATAGTTAGATATCTAACTAACTGAGAATATAGGGGCAAAGGTGGCCTTCGGCAAGCTGGGAGCGGGCCGAAAATCGCCCTTTGGTCCGAGCCAAGCTCAAAGGGTCGAATCCGGCTCGACCAGCAACCCCCGTTCCGACAGCGGCCGCGGCTGCCGCGATTGTGGGATAGGTGCCACGCCGGGGCGCGGGCTATAATCGACCCATCGCATTTGGGCAGCTTTTTCTCTGGCGCTATAACACCTTACGACGGGCTTCCTCACGCTCCAGCGTGAGGGCTACTTTGACGACGGGCTTTCTCACGCGGAGCGTGAGGGCTACCCATTTGGGCAGCTTTCTCTCTGCCGCTACAACACTTAAGACGCTGGGCCATCGATGGTCGGACAAGGAAGTCCGGATCGATCGCGGAGTGTGATTGCTTGCGCCGTGGGCCGTGCCGCGCGCGAGCGCCTGGCGCTGGCCGTTCTGTTCGCCTGGACCGTCTGTTGCCGCAGCGCGACGGCGGTGGAGCCGGATCTTTTTGCCGGCCCGCCGGTGGCTTCCGCCTGGGTGGAGGACGACAACCGCTCGGCGGATGGTGTGCGGCTTCGGATCGAGTGGGGCGGCGGGCTGGAGCGGCAGTGGCGGGGCAGCATCAGCATCAGCCACGGTTCGCTGGCAGACCCGCGGCTCTTGGGGGTTGAGGCCGACGAACCGGGCTCGATGTGGCTGGAAGAGGGCGGCCGCCGGCTGCAGATCAACCAGCGTAGTCGCCGGGTGTACGACGGCTTGGATCTCACGGTGGCGGCGGATCTGAATGCCAGGCTGCTGATCGAGCTGACCGGCCAGGCCGACGACGGAGCGTCGAACGCTGAGCGGCCGGCCCGAATCGAAATTCGGTTGGCCGACGCGCTCGACGGTTTTCATAACCGGGGGCTGGACGACAAGAACAACCGGCTGATGATCCGCCGCGCGCCCGGCGACAAGCTGCGCGTCGTGCTGCCCGGCGATTCGGTGGTATACGAGACGGGCCAGGTGCTCGATTTTTTGGTGCAGCCGCATCGGCTCCCCTTATCGCAAGGCGGGCGGCTGCGGTTGGAGTGCCGACTGCAGCCTGCCCGCGGCAAGCGGCTGCTCTGGTCGCAGGAAGAAGACGTCTCGCTCGACGCCGACGGTTCGGCGGACGCCGTCGGAGTGCGGCTGGCGTTGCCGGAAGCCGAGGGAGTGTACGACCTGGTGATTGCGGCCTGCCGAGGTGGATTGCCCAATCGCCTGGGACTCAGACAAGTCGTCGAGGAGCGCAAGGTGCAGGTGGTGGTTTTGTCCGGGCAGAAGCCGCGCGCCCGTGAGACGGTGCCGCCGATGCAGACGTTGGTGGAGCTGGATCCGGCCAAGCCCGCCTGGTGGGAGCGGTTTGCCCACGTGCCGTTGATCCCCGGCTTGAACAAGGGGCCCCTGGGCAACGGCGATGCGGCCGCCTGGCAACACCCGCTGGGAGAAATGGTGCAGCTTGGGCCCGGCGGAAGGGAGCCCAACATCAGTTGGGAGGCCTACCCGCTGCCGATCCACCGGCCGGGTCAGCCGCACGTCATCGAGGTCGAGTATCCCTCGGACGTGCCGCAGACGCTGGGCTTGAGCGTGGTCGAGCCGAACGCGGCCGGGGCCGTGTTGCCCATCGGCCTCGACTCGGGCATCTACGTGCCGGGCGAGGCAGCGGGCACGCTGCCCCGCCTGGCCAAACACCGGCTGATCTTCTGGCCCCGGACGAAATCCCCCTTGCTGCTGATGACGAACCGGCGCGACGGCTCGCGGGCGGTGTACGGTAAAATCCGGGTTTTGGGTCCGCGCGCCACCGGCATGGGGTCGCTGGTGCGCGAAAGCGGCCGCAGCCAATTGCCGCCCGCCTTCGCCGGCCCGCCCGGCCAGGAGCAGCGGTTGCTGGCCGCCTATTACGACCGGCCCTTGTTTGCCGAGAACTTCTCGGCGACCGAGGATGTCGACGACTTCAGCGGCCGCAGCCTGGACGACTGGCAGACGTTCTACGAGGGGGCCACGCGGCTGGTCGAGTACCTGAAGCATGCGGGGCACAATGGCGTGATGCTCTCGGTGCTGGCCGACGGCAGCGCGATCTATCCCAGCCACCTGCTGGATGCGACGCCTCGCTACGACACGGGAGTCTTCTTTGCCAACGGCCAGGATCCGTTCCGCAAGGACGTGCTCGAGCTGCTGCTGCGGCTGTTCGACCGCGAAGGGCTGCGGCTGATCCCGGCCTTGGAGTTTTCGGCTCCGCTGCCGGCCCTGGAAGCGGCCCGGCGGCGCGGCGCGCAGGGCGTTGAACTGGTGGGAAGCGATGGCCGCACCTGGCTGGAAACGCGGGCCCCGCGGCGTGGGCTGGCGCCGTACTACAATCCGCTCAACGCCGAGGTCCAGCAGGCGATGCTGGCGGTGGTGGACGAGCTGGTCGAGCGCTACGGGCATCATCCGTCGCTGAGCGGGGTGGCCTTGCAGTTGTCGGCCGATGGCTATGCTCAGTTGCCGGGGGCGGCATGGGCGTACGACGACGACACGGTGTCCCGCTTCAGCCGGGAGACGAAGGTCGCCCTGCCAATGGGCGAGGCGCAGTTCACCAGCCGGGTCGAGTTGCTTTCGGGCACTCACCAGGAGGCCTGGCTTGCCTGGCGGTGCCGCGGGCTCGGCGCGTTCCACCAGCAACTGCAAGCGGCATTGGCCAGGTATCGGCCCGGTACGCGCTTGTATCTGGCCGGCGCCAACATGCTCGACTCTGCGGACTTCGCCCGGCAACTGCGTCCGGCGCTGCCCAGGAGCACCAGCAACGAGGCGGTCTTGCGCACCGCCGGCATCGATCCGAGCCTGTATCGGAGCCGGGATCGGATCATGTTGCTGCGCCCGGAACGGATCGCTCCGCTCGATTCGCTGGCCGAGCAGGCAGTCAACCTGGAGTTGAATCACGATGCCCGCTTGGACCGGCTGTTCGGCAGCCAAGACGCGGAGCTGGACCGGCAATTTGGGCCGGCAGTGAGCGCCGGGAGCCTGTTCTTTCACGAACCGCAATCAGCCCGGCTGAAGTCGTTCGACGCCAAGAGTCCATTCAAGCGGACGCACGCCTGGCTGGTCGCCCAGCCCGTGTCGGCCGGCCCCCACAACCGCAAGCGCTTCGTCCACGCCCTGGCGACCCTCGACGCGCGGGCCATCTTCGACGGCGGCTGGCTGCTGCCAATCGGCCACGAGGACGAGCTGCGCGACCTCTTCGCCGTGTATCGCGAGCTGCCCGACGAGCCCTTTGAAACGCTGGCCGGAGAAACGCAGCCCGTCACCATTCGCACGCTCTCCCATCCGGACCGCACCTACGTCTACCTGGTAAACGACTCGCCCTGGAATGCCACGGTGCGGATTGCCGTGCAGGCTGCGCCCGATTGCCGGGTGCAAAGCCTGGGGGCACGCCGACTGCCGGTTCTGCCTGGCGGCGACAAGCCGACGTGGACGATCGAGCTGGCGCCCTACGACCTGGCGGCGGCAGCACTGTCGGGGCCAGGTGTGCGGCTTAGCGACCCGCAGGTCGAAATAGACGGCCAGGTGCCGGCCTTGTTGAAGGCGCGCATCGACGACCTCTGGGACCGAGCGAACGTCCTGAAGCAGCCTCCGCCGATCGACATATTATCGAACGCCGGTTTTGAAGAGCCGGTTGATCGGCGCGGGATCGCCGGCTGGGAGCTCGTCGAACAGGATGAGCCCGCCGGCACCGAAGCGCAGATCGCCGCGGGCGCGGAGCTGGATACGGTGAACCCCCAATCGGGACAGCAGTCGCTTCGATTGATCGGCGGGCCGGGAACGGTCCGGCTCTCCAGCGAATCGTTTCGCCCACCGGAGACCGGCTGGCTTTCGATGACCGTCTGGCTTCGCGTGGCCGACGCCAATCGGCAGCCGGAGTTGCGGCTGGCCCTGGAGGGGCTGCTCGACGGGCGCGAGTACAAGCGGACGGCGGCCGTCGGCCGCGGTGCGGGCGTGCCGAAGCTGGCGGCCGAGTGGGGGCAGTATTCCTTCGAGTTCCCGGACTTGCCCACGGTGGGACTTTCGGATTTGAAGATCCGCTTCGAGCTGAGCGGTCCGGGCGAAGTCTGGATCGACGAGGTGCGGCTGCTCAAGCTCGAACAACTCGCGGAAAGCCAACTGCTGGCGCTCGCCAAGACCATCGGCAGCGCGGGGGTCGCGTTAGACGATCGCCGCTATTCGGACTGCCTGCGGCTGCTCGACGGCTACTGGCCCCGGTATCTCACGTCGCACGTCGTGCTCACCGAGCAACCGCTGGTCGGCGACAAGCCGTCGCCCAAGGCCGCGGCGCCGGCCGAGCCACCCGTTGAAAAGGCCGGCGTTCTCGACCGCGTCAAGCGGGCCGTCGGCGGCTGGCTGCGCTAAGGCTTGAGGTCACTGGCCATTAGTCACTGGTCAGTGGCCATTGGGCGGCTTGACGAATGACAAATGACGAATGACCGGATTCATCCGGTCCGGGCTACCCACGCCCCGCCACCCGTCTCAGCCCGGCGGCCAGCTCATCCGTCGCCCGCCCAGGAGATGGAAGTGCAGGTGGTCGACCGACTGGCCGGCGTCGCGCCCGCAGTTGACGACGATCCGGTAGCCATTGGCGAGTTCCAAGCTTGCGGCAAGGTTTCGCATCACGAGGAACAAGTGGCCGACCAGGGCCGCGTCGGCGTCGGCCAGCTCGGCGACCGACAGGATCGGCCGCTTGGGGACCACCAGGATGTGTACCGGGGCCTCGGGCTTGATGTCGCGGAAGGCCAGGCACTGGTCGTCTTCGAAGACGATGTCGGCCGGTATCTGGCGGTTGATGATCCGCTCGAACAGCGTTAACTCGGCCATGTCGCAACCTCACTGATCAGCAAGCTGCCCCAGCTCGATCGATTCGTCGATCAGCAGCACGGGGATGCCGTCGACGATCCCATACAGCGTGCTGCCGTCGGCCCGCACCAGGCCTCCTTCCAGCGGCCGCCGCAGCGTTTCGCCCGCCTTGTTCCGCAGGCGGCCTTCCCCAATCGCCCGGTTGACCCGGTCTACCAGTTCTTCGCCGGCCAGGGACAGCGGGGCGCGGGTTTCGGGACAGACGAGAATCTCCAGCAGTTCCTTGCTGATCACGGGCGGCTCGCCGGGGGATCCGTCGGGGGGTGACATTAGGCGGATTAATGCATTTATACGGAAGTTGCCGATAGAGGACTAGGGTTCGCCCGAGAAACCGCCATCCTGGAGGAAGTTGCCATGACTATTCGCAAGCTGCTGGTGGCGGCTCCAATGATGTTGCTGTCGTGCGGCCTGCCGGCCGGGGCCGACGAAGTGAGGTACTACGAGCAGGATGGGGTGACGTACCGCGAGGCGCGGCGGATTGTGCGGCGTCCGGTGGCGGAGACGCGTTACGAGGAGCACGACCGCACGGTGTACCGCGAGCGGCTCGACGTCGAGCTGCGGGAATCGGTCCGCAACTACACCGTGCCGGTAACCGAGTACCGCTGGCAGTCGTACTGGCAGGGCCGATTCAATCCCTTCGTGCAGCCTTACCTGGCACAGCGGCTGGTGCCTTGCACGCGCTGGGAAGCCCGCAGCGAGGTGGTGCGGATCCCCGTGACTCGCCGGGAGCTGGTGCCCGAGATCTCCACCGTTCGCGTTCCGGTCACTACGCACCGCGTGGTCGAGGAAGAGGTGATCAGCCGCATGGCGGTCAGCGGCACGAGCTCGGGCGACCCGTTTGCCGGCCCTGGTTCATCGCTGGCCGGCAGCCGGCTGGAGATGGGTGGCATTGCCAACCTGGACAAGGATCCGCCTCGCCGGGGAACGACGTCGGGGGGCGGCGACCGATTGGTTCGCATTCCGGGCGGCACCAGCGTCAGCTCCGAATGGCGTCCCGCGACCGACGCCGCCCGCCGCTAGTTGTCGTTTGTCATTCGTCATTCGACCAATGGCCAGTGGCCAGTGGCTTTCAGACCGACGCGGGTGGTGAGTCGGTGGTTTCGCGGGTGCGGCTGCGGCGAGCGACCTTGGTCGTGCTCCATTCCTTGGTGAGCGTCTCGAAGACTTCGGGCGTCTCGTAGCGGATGACGTTTTTGCCCTCGGGCATGGGCCCGATCAGGCCGCGAAACACGGGCAGACCGCGCAGCCCCAGATCGGTGCTGCAATCATCGACGCCGACTTGCGTGTGCATCCTTTGCAGCGACTCGGCCTTGTT
Organism: Pirellulales bacterium; assembly: GCA_040877345.1. Lineage (GTDB taxonomy): Bacteria > Planctomycetota > Planctomycetia > Pirellulales > JAICIG01 > JBBDNX01. Next base: position 1,276 of record JBBDNX010000053.1, on the reverse strand, counting down.
GTAGTCCTTGATCCGAAGTTTGCCATCCGTGCCGCGGGTCACGACTCGAATTACGTCTTTGGTCATCTTGGGAGGTTTCCTCTCGTCCGGGGGATATTCTCATCATCGGGGGGCTTGCGTCTCTGTCGCTCGAAGGCCCGACAAGCGGCCGGCTGTCGGGCGACATTCGAGATATCGGCGGCGATTGGATCGGCGGCGCAAGCATTCTGGTCCGCCCGACACAGCGTGGCGGACCGCAAGAACCGTCAGATTGCACTTGTCGGCCACTCCCGCTACCGCCCGACTCCGCCGCCCGGCAGCCGGGACCGGTTATGCCGATCGCACGGGGCCAGCGGCCCGGGGCCGGGCTTGCTTGACGACCGTGGGGCGTATACCAACCCGAGGCGCGAGCGAGAGGACCGTCCGTGGCGTACACCAGCGGACGCGCCAGCGAGCGGAGCCTCCATGGCGTCCGTCTGGCCTTGAGCGAACCTTGTCAGGGCGGGGGGTGACCATTAAAGTGGAGGTGCGTTTTGGAGGGTAAGCGAACTGGCTAGCGGCCTGACTCGAAATCAGGTGCCCCGCAAGGGGTTGTGGGTTCGAATCCCATGCCCTCCGCTCTTGAAGGAAGCCGTCGCCAGAACCCGCTGGCCGCTTTCATGTCGTCGACAGCGTGCGCCAGGAAGACCGGCGGCGTCTCTTCGGACACTTGCTTCTCTTCGTGGCGATCCATCACAACTCGTTTGGCAGTATGACGCATCAAGATTGACAATTTCATGCTCGACCGCGAGAATGCGGCAATCTTCTAATGTACTTCGGGCTTCTAATGCACTTCGGCGTCGGATTCCTGTCTGGCTTAGCAGCGCACGGTCGAAGTTGTGCTTCGCTTCGACCACCGCTCGTTTTTCCGGGAAAGCTGAGATGAATTTTTCGCTGAGCCACCAGCGACGACAGTCCACCCTGATCTCTCGCCGCCGACTTCTCCAGGCCGGCGGGATCGGCGCCTTGACGCTGGGCTTTCCGGGGATGGTTGCCGCAAGAGTCAATGGCACTCGAGGACTTGGCGGCGGTGCTGCCGAGAAGTCTTGCATCTTTATCTTGCTGTGTGGCGGGCCCAGTCACCTCGATACGTGGGACCTGAAACCCGAGGCGCCGGTGGAAATACGCGGCCCCTACCAGCCCATTGCCACGACAGTCCCTGGCATGCGCATCAGCGAGCTTCATCCGCGGCTGGCCACGTTAACCCAGCATTTCAGCCTGATCCGGTCGATGACGCATGTCGGGAACATCAGCAACC
>JBBDNX010000052.1:0-1534 GCA_040877345.1 Pirellulales bacterium | reverse complement strand
CCTACCTGCACCTCGTGCGCCGGGGACTGGCCGGCAAATCGGCCCAGCCGGCCCCGGCCGGTGCGGCCAAACCTGCCGCCAGGAAATCGCGCGCGGAGAAGCCGGCCAGGCCGCCTCGCCGTTTCCCCTATCGCAAGCTGGTTGAAATCGAGGCCGAAATCTGCCAGCGCGAATCGCGGCTGGAGGCTCTGCACGCCCGGCTGTCCGAACCCGAGGTGCTGCGCGACGGGCGGCGGGCCAAGGAAATCCAGGCCGAAGCCGCCGCCGAGCAAGCCAGCCTGACCAGCCTGTACGAGCACTGGGAAGAAGCTTCCCAGCGCGGCGACTGAGAAACTCACGGGGGGGGACCGTTCGGCATGTGGCTGAAGTGGCTGCCTTGGAGATATGTCGTCAGGCGCATCGCGCGGGCCCATGGCTTTTTGGATCCGCTCACCGTGCTCTCGCGCCTGCACGGCTTCGCCCAGCCCGCAGAGGTGGCTGCCCCGCTCGAGCTGCTGCGGGCCGGCGTCGTCTTCCACGCCCGCGGGCTGATGAACACCGCCGCCATCCAGCACAATCTCGACTGGGTCTGGCCCTACTGGGTCGAACGGCAATTCGACCCGCACGACGATGCCTTCATCCCCCGCGCCTTCTCGATCACGCACGTCAACCTCACCCATCGCAACTGGACCGCCGTGGGCGTGCCCGACTGTGACGCCCTGCCGATCGTCGACCCCCGCGGGCTGGTCACCCCCTTGTGGGACGGTTGGTCGCTCGACGGCTGGCTGGTGGCCGAGGACGGACGGCAGCTCATCCCCTCGCAGGCGCCCGCGGCCCGCCAGACATGGGACTTTTCCGACGGCGTGGCCGTTGTCACCCAAACCGCTCTGCGGGGACTCTCGCTCGAGTCGCGCGCCGACGTCGTGGCCGAGCAAGGGTCGGCCGCCTGTCGCCTGGCTCTGACGGCCTCCGCCGACGCGCCGGCCTGGCTGGCCGTCGTGCTGAGGCCCTACAACCCCGAAGGCGTTAGCTTTATTCACGACGTGGCGCTCAGCGACGACGGCCGGACCTGGCAAGTCAACGGCGAGCATCTCGTCGAATTGAGCGAGCCGGGCGAAAGCCAGCGGCTGTCCGACTATTCCCGCAGCGACGTGCACCGCAACCTGCTCACGCCGACCAGTCAGCGCCGGATCACCTGTCAGGTCGGCATGGCCACGGCGGCCGCTTTGTTCCGGGTCGACCGCGATTCTACGCGCCGGATCATCGCCAAGGTGCCGCTTCCCGCCGACGACGGCAAGCGCCCCCACGTGCTGGCGGCGAGTCCCCCGGCCTCGTGGTTGGGACTTTTTGCCGGCGCCTGCCAGCTCCGCGTGCCCGACGCACGCTACCGCTTTCTCTACGAGGCGGCCTTGCGCACGCTGATCCTGCACTCGCCCGGCGACGTGTTTCCCGGCCCGTATACCTACAAGCGGTTCTGGTTCCGCGACGCGGCCTTCCTGCTAGACGCTCTGTTGTGTGCCGGTTTCACCGACCGCGTCGAGCGAGTGCTCAAGCT
>JBBDNX010000051.1:0-1537 GCA_040877345.1 Pirellulales bacterium | reverse complement strand
GGCCGTGGCCATAGCCGACGGTAGCGATTGACGAGGTGAGGATGAAGCGGCCGATGCCGGCGGCGTGCGCGAAGCGCAGCACCCGCTCCGTGCCCTCGATGGCGGGGCGGATGACGAGGCTCTGGTCCTTTGGTTCGTCGGCACGGATGGCGGTCGCGACATGCATGACGGCCGTAACCCCCTGCATGGCCGCGGGCCAGCCGCGGTCATCGAGGATGTCGGAGACGACGAGGTCGAGCCGCTCGCCTGGCACGGATCGGCCGATCTGTTGGGGTTGGCCGAGGCCGACGCGCTGATATGTTTCCCCGCTGGCGACCGCACCCACGAGGCGGGTTCGCGCCTGGACGTGTACCTGCTCGAATAGAAGTTGGACCAGGGCCGAGCTCGCCCTTACTAAGACGGCCCTTACTAAGACCATGTCGAGCGTCAAGAAGTCATCGAAGCGGCCGCACTCGCTGCCAAACGGCGACGCTTCGCCAACCCAGCCGGCCACGGTCGATGGCCGGGCCGGCGGCCCGCGCGTGAGCCGCACGTTGCTCTACGGACTTGCCGGCAGCGGATTGCTATGGGCCGCACAGCCCCCGCTGAACGCCTGGCCGCTGGCCTGGCTGGCGCCGATTGCCTGGCTCATCCTGGTCCGTCAACGCAGTCTGACTGGCCGCCGGCCATACGTTGCGCTCTGGCTGGCCGGCTGTTGTTTCTGGCTGGCCGCCTTGCACTGGCTCCGCCTGCCTCACCCGGCCACCAGCCTGGGGTGGCTGGCGCTCTCGCTGTACTTGGGGATTTACCTGCCGCTGTTCGTGGGCCTGTCGCGGGTAGCAGTCCACCGCTGGCGCTGTCCGATCGCGCTGGCGGCGCCGGTGGTTTGGGTGGGACTGGAGCTGGCGCAGGCCCGCTTGCTCAGCGGCTTCAGCATGGCCGGCTTGGCGCACACGCAGCACCGCTGGCTGGAGCTGATCCAGATCTCGGACCTGGCCGGCGCTTACGCGGTGAGCTTTGTGCTGATGTGTTCGGCCGCCTGCCTCGCGCGCATCGTGCCGCTGGACGATGCCACGGGCGGGCTGGCGCGCCGCTGGAGCATCGCCGCGCTTTGGCCGCTTTTGCCGCTGGCTGCGGTGCTGGGATCGGCACTCGCCTACGGCCACCTGCGGCTGCGTGAGGATCGGACCCGCCCCGGTCCGAAAGTAGCGTTGATCCAGGGCTCGATCGACACCGAGATGAAGCATGATCCGACCGAGCACCAGCGGATCCACGAGCAGTACTTCGAGTTGTCGCGGCGGGCCGGCCGGCAGCACCCGGATCTCGATCTGATCGTCTGGCCGGAGACGATGTTCCGCGACCCGTTCATCGTGGCCGGCGCCGACGCCCGGTTGCCGGCCGAGTGGACCGGCTCACGCGAGTCATTCGATCGCCTCGTGGCCCAACGCCAGGCGTTGATCGAAAGCCAGGCACTGCTGCTCGGGGCGCCGCTGCTGCTGGGGGTGGACACGGTTCACTTCGATTCGGATGCCACCCGGCGCTACAACTCGGCCCTGTT
>JBBDNX010000050.1:0-8211 GCA_040877345.1 Pirellulales bacterium | reverse complement strand
GGTCCAATTCATCGCGATCAGGGCGCCCACCTCGGCGCCGACGACGACCAGCTTGTCGATGTTGAGTTTCTGGTCCCTGTGTTGATCGAGCAGGAACGACTTGACTCTCTCCACATCCAATTGGACCATGTACGCATACTGCCGGATCGGCATGGTTTCAGCGCTCAGCTTCTTGGTCGTCCCCTGCACGATCGTGCTCTCGCCGTGCCCCCGCAGGTCCGGAACGATCACCGCGTGCCCTTGCTCCTGCATGTGCCTGGCCAGTCCGTCGAAATCGGCGCGGTTTCCCATGCTGCCGTGAAGCATGATAATCGGCACGCTGTCCTTACCCTTCGTGCCGGGATAGTAGGTGGCCACCAGGCGGACGCCATCCTTGGTGTCGAAGCTCACGACCTCTTCTTGCGGCAGCTCGAGCGGCCGCTGCCGCGCCGGCGCTGCCGGGTCCTGAGCCCAGGCTGCCTGGCTGAAGATGCTCAACGCGAGTAGCAGGGCCGCCAGCGGGCGGGCGGCCACGACGGTGCTTCGCCGTGGCGACATCGACCAGGGGGCGTTGGACATGGCTTTTCTAAAAACCTTTCCAGATTGCGGTGTGCCGCCGAAGTGAGTTCCGGTGGATTGCCTGCATCCATCTGCAACCCCCTTCTGTCATGGTAGATGCGACGACGGCGAGCGTCAACTTTTTTATTCGCGGCCGCGTTGCGCGGGCCCCCCTGGCCCCGGCGCGCGGCTGGCTGTTCCCGGCCGAAGCGGCCGGGTATCGTCGAAGAACTTTCGGTTTTCGCCGCCCAAGCTTGCAAGCGCGGCCCCGATTCCGCAGAATAAACGTGCGGAACTCTACGAAGCAGGCACCAGGAGTTGTACCGGTGAAGGCGATCGACGCGCTGCGCCGCTGGTGGCAGGGGTGGGCCGGCGAAGACGAAACTCCCCTGGATGGGGATACGCCGGCCTGGCTCCTGAGCCTGGCATTTCACCTGGTGCTGCTGGTGGCCTTGGCGTTCGCCTGGCACCAGCGGACCGAGGCCGACGTCGACCTCACCATCACGACGCTGAACACCCAAGAGCCCGAAGCGGCGCCCGAAGAGTTCGAGTACTCCAACGATCCTCAGGTCGAGATCGGATCGAACAGCCTGGCCGGCAGCCGGGCGGCCCTGGCCATGGCGCCGACGTTGAACGAGGTGTCGCAGCTCCGGCGGGAAGACGAGCCCACCGAGCTGGCCAGCGTCGTTGAGCCGCTCTTGCTCGATCTATCGACGGCCCCGACGATCAACGAACGGATGCTGGTCAAGGGGGCGGCCGGCATCGGGGCCACGGGCGCCATGGGGGCGGTCGACCGGATCACCCAGGAGATCGCCACCTCGCTGGAGCAGCGGCGGACGCTGGTGGTGTGGATTCTCGATCAATCGCTGAGCATGGAGCCGCAGCGCAAGGCGATCGCCGCGCGGCTGGACCGGATTTACAAGGAACTGGGAGTGGTCAGCGCCACGGCGGCATCTGGCGGCGAGGCTCCGCTGTTGAGCGCCGTGGTGGCTTTCGGCGAGCAGGTGACCTTCCGCACTCCCAAGCCGACGGCCGACGTGGCCGAAGTCACCAAGGCGGTCGAGCGAATCGAGAACGACCCGAAGGGCACGGAGATGGTCTTCAGCGCGGTGGGCATGGCGGCCAAGAAATACCAGAGTTACGCTGCCCAGAACCCCCGGCACAACGTGATGATCGTGATTTTCAGCGACGAGGTGGGAGACGACGAGCAGCAGTTGGACGCCGCCCTGGCCGTGTGCCGCCGGCACGCCATGCCGGTGTACTGCGTGGGAATTCCGGCGCCCTTTGGCCGCCGTGAAGTGGACGTGCGGTACGTCGACCCCGACCCGAACTACGATCAATCGCCCCAATGGCTGCCGGTCCGCCAGGGGCCCGAGTCGCTCCTGCCCGAGGGCGTGCAGTTGGGCTTTGCCGGCGGGCGGAACCAGGACCTCGACCGGATTGCCTCCGGCTTTGGGCACTTTGCGCTGACCCGGCTCTGTTATGAGACGGGGGGCATCTATTTCATGGTGCGACCCAATCGCGACGGCGGCGAAACGCCGGTCATGATCCCGCGCTATGACCATTTCTTCGATCCTTCGATCATGCGCCGCTACCAGCCGGAGTATTTCTCGGTCGAGGAATACAAGAAGCGGCTCCAGCGCAACCGGGCTCGGGCCGCGCTGGTCGAGGCCGCCGCGATGTCGCTGGTCAACCCGATGGAAAACCCGCGGCTCGATTTTCCCAGGACCGATGAGGCGGCGCTGAAACGCAGCCTCGACGACGCGCAGCGCGTGGCGGCCAAGATCGGGCCGAAGCTCGACGCCTTGTACCTGGTGCTCAAGCAGGGGGAGGCGGACCGATCGAAACTGGCCGAGCCGCGGTGGCGGGCCGGCTACGACCTGGCCATGGGGCGGGTGTTGGCCGTCAAGGCTCGCACCGAGAGCTACAACGCCATGCTGGCCAAGGCCAAGAACGGGTTGAAGTTCGAGAAGCCCGACAGCGACACCCACGTGCTCGTGCCGGCCGACGAGATCAGCGTCGGCAGCGCACTGGAAAAACTGGCCAAGCACGGGCGCGAATACCTCGAGCGCGTCCGGGTGGAGCATGCCGGCACCCCCTGGGCCCTGCTGGCCGACCGCGAGCTCAAGGAGCCCATCGGCTGGAAATGGTCGGAACGGGTTTCCAACCCTCCACGGCAGCGGATGGCCGCCAGCGGCAATGGCAACCCCGCGCCACCGGCCGATCAGCTCCAACGGCTGGAAAAGCCCAAGCCGCGCCGGCCCAACGTGCGGCTGTAACGTAGAACGGAATTCATTCCGTTGCCTCTTTCGTCGTAGAACGGAATTCATTCCGTTTTTTTTGGTTCCAGCACCGGTTGTCGGTTTGGCTGCCGCTGTTTTGGCGCGCCTCGGCCGGCCTGCTGTCTGGCGCCGCGGCGACCAGTCCAGCAGCTCGTGACGCGTCAAGCCCCTTCTGAATGGCGATGCGATGGCATCGTAATCCGCCGCCGCACACGGCTTAAGAACGCCGTTTGCCACTCGTCGGAATTGGAGCGTTGCCGGCACGTCGTTTGCGTTCCTTGAAACGAGCAGAAACCCAATGCAGATCAAGTTCTCGAAATGGGGAGATTGACCATGGCTGACAGGAAAGAAAATATGCCTTCGCAGCCCGAATGCGAGCGCGAGGCTGAGCGGAATCCCGATCCGATCACGGGCGCGCCGGGCTCGCATCCCGTCGGAGTTGGAATCGGAGCGACGGGTGGGGGCGTGACGGGCGCCGCCATCGGCGCGGCCGGCGGACCGGTGGGGGTGGCCGTCGGAGCGGCGGTGGGGGCGATTGCCGGCGGCCTGGCCGGCAAGGCCGTGGCCGAATCGATCGATCCCACGGCCGAAGAGGCTTACTGGCGTGAGAACTACCGCAACCGTCCCTACGTCGAGAAGGATGTCGAGTACGAAGTCTACGGGCCGGCATATCGCTACGGCTGGGAGTCGCGGGCCCGCTACGCCGACCGGCAGTTTGGCGATGTCGAGCCCGAGCTGGAGCGGGGCTGGAAAACCGCCAAGAGCGATACGCCCCTGACGTGGGACCAAGCCAAGCATGCCTCCCGCGACGCCTGGGAGCGACTCGACCGGCCCAGGTCCGCCGACGCCGGCCAACAGAGGCGGTAGGCCACGGGCACGTCGTTTTAGCCAAGGGCACTTCGAGGCCCCCAGCCACAAGGCCGGCGGGCCTCGCTTTTTGCCCTGTTCGCTTGTTGCGGCCGCAGCGCGTATAGTACGGATTGACTGATCGCGCCGCAACGAGCAGTGCGTCCTCATCGCTGGCTGTTCGGGATGCTGGCCGGTTCGGCGCTGGTGCTGGCTCCGGTGGTGGCCTGCGCGTTCCGATGACGCGAAAAAAGGGGATAAGTCCAATTACGTGCCGTTAATTGGACTTATCCCCATTTTTCCTCGCTGAGAACCGTCAGCGCAACTGTGGCTCCATGTCGCGACCCGAGCCGCATCTGGCCGGGCATGCCAAATCAAGCAAGACCAACAGGATCCTCTAAAACCAAAACACCAAACGCATCAAGCTTTGCGAATGCTTGCCGGCGCGGTAGGATAACGGCCGCTAGCTTGACGGGGCCGTCCCTGATACCGCGAAGGATGACAGCCATGCTCCACCGGCGCGATGCGATGCTGCGGTTGGGACAGTTGGGCGCTGGCGCGCTCACGCTGCCGGCACTCTTGGCGCGGCAGGGCCGCGCCGACGCGGGCCAAGGGGCGGCCAAGGCCCGCTCGTGCATCCTTCTGTACTTGTGGGGCGGGCCGCCGCAGCAGGATATGTGGGACCTCAAGCCCGAAGCGCCCCACGGCATCCGCAGCGAGTTTGAGCCGATCGACACCGCCGTGCCGGGCATCCAGATCTGCGACCAGATGCCGCAAATCGCCCGCCACACCGACAAGATGGCCATCGTCCGCTCGCTGACCCACGAGAGCAATATCCACGAAGTCTCGGTCTATCACACGCTGACCGGCAAAGTGAACCCGACGCTGGCCGTCCCGCGCAATCAGCGGACTCGCCACGATTTCCCGAATCCCGCCGCCGTGCTCTCGCACCTCAGCCCCATTGCCGGGCTGCCGGCCAGCGTCACCATCCCGCGGCCCATCGGGCACGACGGCGTAACCTACGCGGGCACGTACGCCGGCTTTCTCGGCTCGCGGCACGACCCGATGGAGCTGCGGGCGGCGGCCGAAGTGAACGTGCCGGCCACGCACAGCCTCGACCTGCCCGAAGGCCTCGACACCACCCGGCTGATCTCGCGGCTGGGCTTGCTCAAGATGATCGAGTCGCAGCAGCGGATCCTGGAAGGCGAAGGAGCCAGCCACGGGCCCGCCGTTTTCCGCGAGCAGGCCTTCCGCATGCTCAGCTCGCCCGAGGCCAAGGGCGCCTTCGACCTGGAGCGTGAGCCCGGCCTGCTCCGCGACCGGTATGGCCGCAACGAGTACGGCGAGAGCTTTTTGCTGGCTCGGCGGCTGGTGGAAGCGGGCGTGCGGCTGGTGACCGTGATCTGGCTGCACATCGCGCCCGACGGCAACGTGCTCAACGTGTGGGACAACCACGGGGGCACGCCCTCGCTCGGCTCGATCACCGGCTACCAAATGCTCAAGGAAAAGTACTGCCTGCCGCCGCTCGACCAGGCCTACTCCGCCTTGCTGGAAGACCTGTCACTGCGCGGTTTGCTCGACGAGACCCTGGTCGTGATGCTGGGCGAGTTCGGCCGCACGCCCAAGATCAACGCCACGGCCGGGCGCGACCATTGGGGGCCGTGCCAGTCGATCGTCCTGGCCGGCGGAGGCGTGCGCGGCGGGCAGGTGTACGGTGCCAGCGACAAGCAGGCGGCCTACCCCGCTCAGCATCCCGTCTCGCCCGAGGACGTGATCGCCACCATGTACCACGCCTTGGGCGTCTCGCCGGAGACGACGATTCTCGACCGCGAGAACCGCCCGCACCGAATCTGCGAGGGGCGGCCCATGACCGCCATCTTCTAGCTTCGCGGGGAGACCGCCATGTGGGTGCGGCAGTGCAAGCTGGACGCCGGGCCGGAGCGGATCCTGTGGGGCACCGACTCGATCTGGAACGGCAGCCCGCAGAGCCAGATCGAGCGGCTGCGGCGGCTGGCGATCAAGGACGAGCTGGTCGAGCGGCACGGTTATCCGCAGTTGACGGCCGAGATCAAGGTCGAGGACGGCACGGATCCGACGACCCCGGTGGGTGGCTGAACGGGCATGGCCGACCTGGTTGTCACCGACGTGCGCAAGGAGTTTCCGACTCGCGGCGAGCCGCTGGTGGTGCTGCGAGGCTGCTCGCTCGAGCTGTCCAAGGGGCAGAACCTGGCCGTGTTGGGTCCCAGCGGATCGGGCAAGAGCACGCTGTTGCACGTCATCGGCACGCTCGACCGCCCGACGTCGGGGAGCGTGACCCTGAACGGCCAGGATCCATTTGCCCTGGACGAGCCGCGGTTGGCGGCGTTCCGCAACGAGCAAATCGGCTTTGTATTCCAGGACCATCACCTGCTGCCGCAATGTTCGGTCCTGGAAAACGTGTTGATTCCGACGATCGCCACGGGCGGCGCCAGCGGCGAGGCGATCGAGCGTGGACGGCAACTGGTCGACCGCGTGGGACTCAGCGGCCGCCGCGACCATCGTCCCGCGGAGCTGTCGGGCGGCGAGCGCCAGCGGGTGGCCTTGGCCCGCGCGCTGGTGCGGCGCCCCGCGCTGCTCCTGGCCGACGAGCCAACCGGCAATCTCGACCGCACCACGGCCGCCGCCATCGGCCGGATGCTGCTGGATCTGCAGCGCCTCGAGGGGACCATGCTCATCGTCGTCACACACAGTCTCGATCTCGCCAGCCACTTCGACCGCCGCCTCGAGCTCGACGAAGGCAGGCTGAAGGAACTGGGTTCGTCGTGATCCTGCGGACATGCATGACGGGCCGTAGCGGGATTCGCCAGAATTCCGGGCCGTGCCTGCGGCATTCTCCGTCCTCCTTGCCTTCTGGAACTCGCGCAGACGATCCAGTATTCTATCCACACTCGACATCGCTTCCCCGCCCCGTTCCTCCTTTCTCACCACCATGAAAAGTTTCCTCTCGGTCTTGGCATTTATCGCACTGGCGGCCGTGAGCTGGGGCGTCTACGGCCCGGTGCTGCGCGCAGGGCAGGCCGACATGGGCGGCAGCCATCTGCGGCCCTTTATCTGCGTAGGCATCGCTTACTTTCTGATCGCCATCCTGGTGCCCGGCGTGCTCTTGGTCCTCAAGGGGGAACGCGGGGACTGGACGGCCGAAGGAACCATCTGGAGCCTGGCCGCAGGGGCCGCCGGGGCGATCGGCGCGCTGGGCATCATCCTCGCTTTTACCCACCACGGCAGCCCGCTGTATGTCATGCCGCTCGTATTCGGGGCCGCGCCGGTGGTCAACACGTTCCTGACGATGTATATGTCCAAAACGTATCAGCAGGCCGGGCCCGTGTTCTTCGCGGGGCTGATCCTGGTGATTGCCGGGGCCGTGGCGGTGCTGGTCTTCAAGCCGGCCGCAGCCCGGCCGGCCGCCGTGGCCGAGGCGAGCCCGATAGTCGAAGAGGAGGCAACCGAGACACCGGCTAACGAGGCCGACGAGCCCGGCGCCGCCTCCGGCCGGCTCTCGCTGGCCGACATGACCATGATCACGCTCTTCGTGGCATTGACCGCCTTGTCGTGGGGAGTTTACGGACCGGTGCTGCATAAGGGTCAGATGGCGATGGCAGGCAGCCGGCTGCGGCCCTTCATCTGCGTGGGCATTTCGTATTTCGTGATCGCGGTGGTCGTGCCGGTGCTGATCCTGGCCACGGCGGGGGAGCATGGCGGCTTCAGCGTAGGCGGCTCTCTGTTGAGCCTGGCGGGCGGGGCGGCCGGAGCGCTGGGCGCGCTGGGCATCATCATGGCCTTCAACTTCGGCGGCAAGCCGGTGTACGTGATGCCGCTGGTCTTCGGCGGCGCGCCGGTCGTCAATACGCTGGTGACGATCGCGACCTCCGGCGAATTGGAGCGGGTCAGCCCCATGTTTTATGCCGGTCTGATCACCGTCGTGGCCGGGGCCGTCACCGTGCTGGTTTTCGCCCCCAAGCCCGCGGCCGCCGCCCATTCGGAAGCGGACCACCCGTAGGGGCTGCAAAGTACCAGCTATCGCATTTGCTCGGCCCGCGCACGACTTGTTCGCTGCGGATGCTGCCAAAGCCGCGGCGGATCTATTCCCTCACCGTCTCGATCACGTCGGCCAGGCCGACGTCGATGTACTGGCCGCCGCCCGTCTGCTTGCAATGGACGGCGATCACGTTGCGGCCGGCGCGCAGCGCCTTGCGGGCTTCGGGCCGGATCGGCAACCCCACGTAGCGGGTGGTGTATCCGGCGACCTTGGCGGCCAATACGCCGTTGAGGTACACATCGGCGTCCTCATCGTGATGGATCACGAGCTGCGGATTGGCCAATTTGCCGGCGGCCAGCTCGACCCGGCGGCGGATCCAGATTTCCGGACTGCTCCACTCGGTCCGCACCACGGTGCCGGGCGTTTCCTTCGTCCCAAAGCCGCCGGGCCCCGACTGCCAGGAAGAGTCGTCGAAGTCAGCCTCGTTCCAGCCCTTGCCCGGTTGGCTGGTGGTGTAACGCCACGTCTGGG
>JBBDNX010000049.1:0-1545 GCA_040877345.1 Pirellulales bacterium | reverse complement strand
ATTGGGTCGACGCCCAGTGGTCGCTGCCCCCGCCGGCCGTGCAAAGCGTGGGTGGCCGCCACGTGCTCACGACCACCGTGCTGCGCCATTCCACGCAGGCGCCCGCGGAGGGATATCGCGTGCGCTACCAGATAGTCAGCGGACCGGCGGCCGGCTTTGCTCCCCAAGGCGCTCAAATGGTCGAAGTGGCCACCAACGCTTTGGGCCAGGCTGCCGTCGAGCTGTTGCAGACCGAGCCGGCCGCCGGCACCAACGTGGTTGCAATCGAGATCACCCGTCCTGCCGGCGCCCCCGGCGATCCGTCGCTCGTGCTGGGCAGCGGCAGCACGCAGATCAGTTGGAGCACGCCCGTATCGGCGCCGTCCGCGCCGCCCGCCGCCGCCGGACCTGCCGCGGCGCCTGCGCCGGGGCCCGCGGCGCCGGCACCCGTTCTGGAAGCGCGGATGACCGGTCCCCAGCGCGCGGTGGTCGGGCAGGAAGTGACGTTCGAAGTGGTAGTCACCAACCGCGGCGCCACGGCCGCCACCGGGCTAGTGATTGTCGATCGCTACCCGCCGGGCCTGCGACATGCTCAGCCGGGCGACTCGATCGAGCGGGTCCTGGGCGATTTAGCTCCCGGTGCATCGCGCTCGGTGGCCGTCACCTTCCGGGTGGCCGATGCCGGGCGGCTCTGCAATCGGGCCGAGATCCACTCGCCTCTGGGCGTGCTGGCGCAGGCCGAAGCCTGCCTGACAGCCGAGCGGGCGGCCCCGGCCGATCCGGCCGAACAGCCGCGGCTTTCCGTTCGAAAGACCGGCCCCAGCCGCCGCCTCGTTGGCGAGACAGCCGAGTTTTTGATCGAAATCACCAACAACGGCCGCCAGCCCGCCACGGAGCTGAAGGTGCTGGACCATTACGACCAGGACTCGCTCGATCCGGTCAGCGCCACGGACGGCTACACCTGGACCGGGCTGGACCTGCTCTGGAAGGTGGACGTGCTGCCGCCGGGCAAGACGATCGTTTTTCAGGTACACTGCCGCTGCCTTAAGCCGGCGGCCCGCTCGTGCAACGGCGTAACGGTCACTTCCCGCGAGCAGGTGCGTGCCGACGGCGAGGCCTGCCTGGAGATCGCCCCCGCGGCCGCCGGCGGCACTGGTCTGGCCATCTCGGTGGCCGACGTGCGCGACCCGGTCGCCGTGGGCAACCAGACCACGTATGAGGTACGCGTCACGAACAACAGCCAGGCCGCGGACCGCCAGGTGGCCGTGGCCGTTACGGTGCCATCCGGCATGACCGCCCTGGTGGTCGGCAGCAGCGGGCCGGCTGCGTACCGTGTCGAGGGGCGGCAGGTGCGATTCGACCCCGTGCGCGAGATCCGTCCCGGCGAGACGCTCAGTTACCGCGTGGAGGCCCGTGCCGAGCGCCCCGGCGGCGGCCGTTGCCAGGTCGAGGTGACCAGCGAGCGGATACAACAGCCACGAACGGCCGAGACCACCACGACGATCGTCTCCGCTCCGTAGGGATTGGAGCCCGCGCGGACTTTCAGTCATCCAGGCTGTCGTGGGG
>JBBDNX010000048.1:0-8278 GCA_040877345.1 Pirellulales bacterium | reverse complement strand
ACCAGCTCGATCGAGCGGATGCTGTCGTCGTTGCCCGGGATCGGCAGGTCGACCAGGTCGGGATAGCAGTCGGTGTCGATCAGGGCCACCGTGGTCACGCCGAGTTTGCGGGCCTCGAACACCGCGTTGTGTTCCTTCTTGGGGTCGATGACCACCAGGCACTCCGGCAGCCGGTTCATCGTCCGCATGCCGTTGAGGTTGCGGAACATCTTGCGGTACTCGCGGTTCAAGGCCGACTGCATCTTCTTGGAATACGTGAGTATCTCCTCGGTGGTCTTCATGGCCTCGAGCTCTTCGAGCCGGCTCAGCCGGCTGCGGATGGTGCGAAAATTGGTGAGCGTGCCTCCCAGCCAGCGATCGCTGACAAAGGGCATGCCGCAGCGGGTCGCCTCGCGCTCGACCGTCTCGGCCGCCTGCCGCTTGGTCCCCACGAACAGCACCAGGCTGCCGCCGCCGGCGACCTGCGCCAGGTACTTGCGGGCCCGCACCAGGCCGCGGATCGTCTCCCGCACGTCGATGATGTGGATCAGGTTGCGGCGGCCGTAAATATAGGGCCGCATCTTGGGATTCCAGCGGCTGGCTCGGTGTCCGAAGTGGACGCCGGCCTCGATCAATTGCTTCACCAGGACAGTTGGCACGTTAAAAAGGCTCCTCGCTTGTTTTGCACACCGGCCAAGTCCCTTGACCGCCAGGCGTCGGCGGCCGGGCGTCCGGCGTTCGTAGGATCGTTCGGTCGGGAGAGTAAAAGTTTCCGCAGACGCTCGCGACAGCCCTGGACCGTTCAGGGTTGGAAGCCGTTGATGATAGCGGGTTTAGGACGGGTCGTCAATTGAGGCGGGGAGGGCGGGGGAGTAGGTCAGTTGAAATCTAGATTCTGGGTGCGGAAGGGTATGTCATAGTCCGCAGTGAAGAACACCCCCATGCCGCCCCATAAATGGATGTACTCCGTGATTACGTCATCCGCACCTGTGTCCCTGGTGGCCAAGAAGATTGGCTGATAGATAGCGAAGAAGGTGTTCTGCTCGATTCGGGATCTACTCGCCAGCCTGGCAGCCGGCCCAATGCTCAACACGTAAAGCATGAGCAGGGCCACCAGTAGCCCCAGCCCCACAGCCAGGACCGCCGCTCCGCCGCCCTTCTCGCGTCGTGGCTTATCGCTCATGGGCATATCCTACGGCACGGCCGCCCGACAGGACACTACTGAAAACCCGCGTCGTGGATCAGTTTTGAATCGCGGAACCGCCGATCACGGAGTTTTCCCGCTCCCCGTTTCGTGGCGCTTGTATGGCAACGGTCGCCATTCGATTCCGCCGCGGGCGATGTGCTGGCCGGCCGGACAGATCGCCGTTTCGGCCGTCCGCCGCACCGTAGTGACAGCGTAGATCTTCAATAACTCCTTTACTTTCGCCCGGCACGCGTCACAGCCATCGTGCCGTCCTTTCCAGTCGTCGAAGGCATCGGTCGAGTAGGGCGGTGGGCCGAGTTCTTGATCGTGTCAGGATTCCCCGCCGCCACCTGCCGCAAACATTCTTGCCATCCCTCGTAGTGCGCAACAGAGTATTCAGCAACCGGGAAGCTTAGCCAGGGGTCTTGACCATCCTTGTCCGTCCTGATCCGCGTGGAGGGGAGATCGTCGGGGATTGCGACTCGCTCAGGGTAGGCTAGGGGGGACTTTCGGAGCCGTTGCCGAAACTCGTCTCGCCTGTCGGGGGCCGACCGTCGAATTGGCCGATCATCGCCGGCCACGCCTCGGCTGTAACTGCCGCATAGGATCGCAATCGAAACAGAACAACCGACTAGGCAAGACACCCCCGAAAGGGCCACAGCACGTCCCTTGTGGAACCGCATTGTTCGCTCTCGGAGAAAGAAGCACTCGGTCGGAAACGTGGAGGCGTCAAATAAAAAACCCCGTCTCGCCTCGGCGGGCGAGACGGGCTCCTTGTTAAGCCAAACTTGTCTCAACGTCGAACGGGTCTTGACGTGTGAGGCACAGGCGGGCTTGCCCGTTCCTCACGCCGAACAGCCGGGTGGGGTCTGCATTGTTGCCCTCCAACCAGGGGTTCGAGCGAACTAA
This sequence comes from Pirellulales bacterium, assembly GCA_040877345.1. Classification (GTDB taxonomy): domain Bacteria; phylum Planctomycetota; class Planctomycetia; order Pirellulales; family JAICIG01; genus JBBDNX01. The sequence goes on along the minus strand of JBBDNX010000048.1, from coordinate 6,204 downwards.
AAAAACCCGGACGTAGCCAGTAGGGTTAGCTCGTATCGATTGCTCATCCCATTACCAGGGATTCGTTCTAACCCAAGCAGGCCAAGGAACAGAAGGCTCCTCCAAGCTGCCAGTGGCTACGTCCTTCCATGGAATTTTAGCGTCGCCCGGGCAAGGAAAACAGACTGATCAAATGAACAGCAGTGGGGAAGGCAGCGGGCAGAAGACAGAGGTCAGAAGGCGAGAGGTTCCTCCTGCGGCCGACTTGCAGCACGGTCGGGACGCAGAGGTCGGAAATACCCTTCGACAGGGATCCTTCGGCGTTTTCCTCGTCCGCTCATCGCCCATTTTGCTGGCGGCAAGCGCAAGTCGCTATACTCATTTCGAACGATTCGATCCCCGTCTCGGGGTCGCGAGCTCGATGCCTTAATCTGCCCTATCCATGCCGCGCAAGAGCCGGATTCTGATCGGCGCTGGCTCGCCGGCGGACGCCGAGTTGATCGAGAGTTGTCTGGAGGAGGTCGACTGCACTACGGCGGTCGCCATCAATGGCCACGACCTGCTGGAAAAAGCGCAGTCGCTGCATCCAGACCTGGTCCTGCTGGAATCCATGCTGCGTGGGCTGGACGGTCTGGAGATCTGCAAGCGACTTAAGGCCGCCCCTGCGACTCGAGGGGTCACGATCTTGATGGTCATCGAGTTGAACGCAGTGCGCGATATCGAGCGGGCCGTGCGCGCCGGGACCGACGATTTCCTGAGCAAGCCCGTGGACAGGTCGCAATTGGTCCAGCGCGTGCGGAACTTGCTCAAAAACCCCTGACCGATGCATGGGCGTCTATTCGCGTGTCGTCTTCCCGCGGCTACAAAGTCCCAAGTCCCAAGTGCCAAGTTCCAAGTGTATGGGGTTTTATTCGCGTGTCGTCTTTCCATGGCTCTGCGAGTTCGGCTTGAGCGGGCCGTTCGTGGCGGAGCAGCGGCAGAAACTGCTCGCCGGCGCGCGGGGCAACGTGCTGGAGATCGGTTTCGGCACGGGGCTGAACCTGCCCTACTACCCTGACCGCGTCCGCGAAATCAGCGCGGTCGATCCGAACCCCGGCATGCACCGCCTGGCCCACAAGCGCATCGAGCGAACCAACATCAACGTTCAACACCATCTCTCGAGCGGCGAGCGTCTCCCCTTCGGCGACCGCACGTTCGACTGCGTGGTGAGCACGTTCACGCTGTGCAGCATCGACGCCGTCGAGCAGTCGGTGAGCGAGATTTTCCGCGTGCTCAAGCCGGCGGGACAATTCTTGTTCCTGGAGCACGGCCTCAGCCGCGAACCGGCCGTGCGAAAGTGGCAGCGCCGGCTGAACTGGCTCCAGATGCGGCTGGCAAACGGCTGCCGGCTGGACCGCGACGTGCGGCAGTTGGTGGCGGCCCAGCCCTTTTCATCGGTTTCGATCGACGAGTTCTATCTGGAGCGATCCCTGAAGACGCACGGCTACTTGTACCGAGGCGTGGCCCGGCGGTGAGGCGGCGTCCTGCAACTCGATGACTCCTTCTTTCAGCCTCAGAGCGATCGACTGAATCCGGAATATAGTCGACGACCAACGCCCGCGAAATCCCTGAAATGATTGGTTCGTTTGACCCGCCCCGAAGGGGCAACCACAGCATCAGCCCAGGGCAGAGTGTAGCGGCGGTAGCCGCGGAGCGCCGCCCTGGGAACGTTGTCCATCCAGGTCAAGTGCCCTGCAAGGGCGAAACAAGGGGTCGCGTCGCCATCCGTCGTTGCTCCCGCTATAATTGCGGCCGCTGGCGGATGGAAGCCACAATGCCTCCCAGGGGTAACGCCATGAAGTTCTCAATGTTGTCCCTGCTCGGGGCAGTGGCCTTTGTGGCGTTGGCGTGTGCCGCTCTTCTGAATGCCTCGCCGCTGACGGAGAGCTGTGCGTTCAGCGTCACTGTCGCCGTCTTCGTCACCAGCACTCTCGTGATCCTCGTCTGCCGCGGCCGATATCAGGCTTGTGCCATCGGCTTCACGCTGTTCGGCCTCGCCTACCTGACCGTGGTTTGGAAGGCAGAAGGCTCGCTCGTCACGGGCAGGATTCTCGACGCCGCACATTCTGCTGTTCCGTGGCCCGACGTGTCGGCCACGATCGAAATACCGGAAAGGCACGGCGCCTTCGGCCGCAGTGTACTTGAGTACGCGAGAGAACCAGTTGAAGACGCTGCCCACCAGGAAGCACGCCGTAGCGTCAGAATGACGCTTGCCGAGGTTCACGGCAGAACCAGGCAACGTGCCTTTGTGGCGATCGGGCACTACCTCTGCTCCGCGGCCTTTGCTCTTGTTGGCGGCGTTTTGGCTCGATGGCTCTACACGAAGCGAGTCTGTCAATAGATGGAGCAGGTGGGGCGGTTCCAGTCCGGGTCCTGGCCCCCACTATCGCCAGGAGAGGACGAGGGCCCGCAAACGGAATGAATTCCGTTCTACTGGCCGCGGAGCAACAGGCCGCCCTTGCCGGCGAGGCGCAGGTAGTGGTCGGCCGGCTGGCCGTCGAAGGTCACGAACTCGTCGCCGGGCGGATCGTTGCTGCACTTGAAGATCGCGGTCCCCTCGTCCACTTCGTCAAACATCGCCACGTAAATCATCCGCGCTCCCGCCCGCTTCGCCTCGACGAACTGCTGCCAGAGGAACTTGCCGCCCAGCCGCGGGATCGGAGCGGTCGAGCGAGCGTCAGGGTGCAGGGCGTGCCACTTGAAGCCGGGAAACACGACGGGCAGGTACTCCTTGCCGCGAGCCTGGCACCACTCGATGTCCGCCCTCAGGCGGCCCTGGCGGTGCGCGGCAACCTGCTCCAGATTTGCGTACCGGCCGACCGTCCAGGGACTGACGATGTCGGCCGCGAGAACCAGGTCATGGAGTGCGGGATCGTCGACCGAATCTCTGTCCAGCGTTCGCCAGGCTGTCGGCAGGCCCAGCATGACGGTGCAGCCGCCGAAATCGGGGTCGTGCTTCAAGAACTCGACCAGCCGAGCGCACTGCCGCAAGGTGTACCGGCGGTGAGGCTCGTTGAAGCCCACGCCCCAGACGGCCACCACCGGCTTGCCGTTGTGGTGCTGGTAGGCCGGGTCGCTGGTGATCTGCATTCGCTCGACGAGGGCTTTCCAGTCGTCGATCACCCGGTCGATGCTGTCTGCCGGCAGGCCGCTCAGGTCGTACATGACGGCATACGTGCGGCCATGGAGGTTGGCCCCTTCGCGGCAGTGGGCCAGGACGACGTTGCGATGCCGCAGATCGAGCGGATGAATCGTCTCGATGGCGAATCGCTGCACGAAGACCCCGTCGATGCCGTATTCACGCATCCATTTAAAATGCCGCAGGACCGTCCGGCGGTTGTAGGAGCTGAAGGCGTGGGCCGGGCTGCCGTCGGAGTGCCGGAAACCCGTCGGGAATTTTTCATCGGCCGCCAGCTCGGTCATGTCGGGCCACATGCTGACGCTGCACGCGCCTGGCTCGCATTTGCCCGGCCCCCAATGCCGCCACCCTTGATCGGAGCCATCGCCGGGAGCCGAGAACCAGCCTTGATAGCCGCACATGACCTTGCCCCAGAGCGCGGCCGGCTCGACGCCCGGCACGCTCTTGCCGGCGTAGGGTCTCATGGTGCTCTCGATCACATGCTGCCGCTCGGTCGGCGGCTGGCCGGAAAGCACCGACAGCGCGGTCAGAAGCACAAGTGATGCGATGAATACCGCCAGTGACCCGAGCGCCCCCCTGCCGAAGCAGCGTGCCTCGGCCGCCGCCTGCTCCGTCAAGTCCGTTGCGCGGCTGAACCTCAACATGCAAAACACGAACGTCCCTGCCAGGACGCAGAACAGGCTGATCAACATGCATAACGAGAGGGCGAAATCCAGGTAGTCAGGAACCATCGTTGCCGTCCAGCTCAAGACAGCGACGATCGCCACCATCGCAAACAGGCTCGATAGGCGATATTGCAGGTTCATTTAGCCGATGGGTCCTCGATCGGATCCATCGCCGGGAGCTGAGAACCAGCCTGGATAGCAGCCGCGGCCGGAGCCCCTCCCTTGTCCCCTTCGGTCGGCGACTGTGACGGGTTTTCGTGCATCCGCTTATTCTAACCGCCCCGCCGATCCGCGAGACGGCAACGCATCCACAGATTACGCTGATTTACGACTTACGCTGACGACAATCGACGACGAGTTCGCCACCTCTCCAATGGTTTTGTTGATACTGGTGGAGAGAACGGCTATCTTCCAGCCATGGACACAGCGGATAACGATCGAGGCGAATCCGGCACGAGCCGAGCGCGACGCGGGGGCTGGCGCTGGCTGCGGTTCGGACTGGCGACGCTATTGTTCGCCGTGCTCTGCGCAAGCGGATTCATGGCCGGATACCGCCGCGGATACGATGCGGGCCATGAAAAACGGCAGCAAGGAACCTACCTGGTCAAAGTTTACAAAGTCGCCGATCTGCTGGATCCGGACGCTGGGCCGACCCCAGACTTCGCCCCCTTGATCCAACTGATCAAAAACACCGTCCATCCCGCCGATTGGGCCGACGTGGGCGGCCCCGGCCAGATTCAGGCATTCTCGGACAACCAGTCGATCGTCGTGCTGCAAAACCCCGCCACCCACGAGAAGATCAAAGAACTTCTCGCCGACCTGCATCGGAAGCCGGCCCCGGAATAGCCGATTTCGGCAAAACAACAATGCAAAGTCCGGCGGCCCTCTTCAAGGAAGTTGTTCAAGACGTCGCCAATACCTGCCATATCAAGTGGTCTTCGTTTTCGAGGCAGTATTGCTTTCCCGAATTCATGACCGAGTGCTAACGGGGCAGGAGTCCGCAGTCCAAGTTGCAGCCAAGGCGCTTGTGTTCCTGTGCACCGAAGATGGTAAGTTCAATGGGTCAACGGTCGGGCTCAAGTCCGTTTTGGCTTATCTTGAGGAGGAGGCTGTCGGCGGTTCTGCACCCGACGACATGCCAGCCTGCCTGCAAAGCCTCCAGCGGTTGCTAAACGGGCCCTGTACTGCCGATGATGCCGAAGCATGGATCAGGCAATGGTACGTGCTCTAATGCTCGGTGGGCCAGGAGGCCGCTAGCGCGGTATCGAGTCGCTCGCTGGTTCGAGCACGCCGATCATAAACCTCTTGCGGCGAGATGTCGGCATAGAGGTTCAACTCTTCGCCGAAAGCCGCTTCGTTCCACGATCGTGAGAATTCGTGCGTCAAGGCGGTCAATTCGCCGGCCGACTTGTCCTTAACGAAGTCCACGGCCTCTCGGATCGCGCTAATGGCTTCCAACGACAGCGATTCCGGAACTCCCGGACAGGCGGCCGAATACTGCACCGCAACAAACGGCCCAACCGAACAAGTCTTCGGTCGAAGCACATCGGCTCTGGTCAGTTCGTCGAGCAGCTCGTCACCCTGATCGATGCCCGGCCCGAAAGGCATCTTGACGATCGGCCAATCGGAAAGATAGCCAGGCTCTCTCTTGGCATAGTAGAGATGGGCGAAATAGAAGGCCTTGTAGAGAGTGGTCTTGCTGGGACACGTTCCACAAACCCGAACGATTTCGGCAATGATCTGCTTCGCTCGCTCTCGGTCTGGCATTCGTCGTCCTCCACAGTGCAGCAATTGGGCCGATATCCTCGCTCCCTGAAGCCGGCTTTACGGTATCAGTTTCACCCGTATTAGCCTATTCCAGCATACCTCCCCTTTCCCGGCCGTACCAGCACCGTGAGCTGGTACGGTTGCAGAGCGCCCGAGGCACAACCCTCCATCCGCGAGACAAACGGAATAAATCCCGTTCTACGACGAGAAGACGAGACAAACGGAATGAATTCCGTTCTACTTGAGCTCGCGGAGGTAGATGTTCTTGAAGTAGAGCGTGTTGCCGTGGTTCTGCAGCTCGATCGGCCCGCTGGCGTAGAGCGGCTTGTCACGCTCCCAATAGTTCTCCAAGACTACGCCGTCGACCACCAGCACGTCGTTCAAGTAGATCGTGACGCGCTCGCCGGCCATCTTGATCCTGAACGTGTTCCACTCGCCCACCGGCTTGTCGGCGATGGTCGCCGGCTTGGAGGGGTTCTCCGGCTTCTGGTTGTTGAACAACCCGCCCGAGCCGACGTCGTTGAGCGCCGGGTCCCAAATCTGCACCTGGGGCGTCCCGCGCAGGTAGATGCCGCTGTCCCCCTTGGGCTCGATCTTCCAATCGACGTACAGCTC
>JBBDNX010000047.1:0-8279 GCA_040877345.1 Pirellulales bacterium | reverse complement strand
ATGGTCCACGCCGGGCAGATGCACGAGCTCGCCGAGGGCGTCGCTTCCCATCTCGTCCTTGAACGACAGGTCGACGTCGCTACGTTGAATCTTCTCGAACTGGAACTCGATCATGTAGGCAGTCGCCTCGACGAGCATCAGCGAGTTGACGACCAGGGCCGCTCCCATGGCCGCCGCAAAGATTCCGGCCGCGGTGCGAAAGCGGTGCCGCACCACGTTTCGCAAGGTCATTCGCCAGCCGAAGCTGAGCCGGCTCCAGAGCGGCGTGAACCGCTCCAGAAAGATCGGCCCGCCTTGGGCCGGCGGTTTTTGCCGCATCGCCTCGGCTGGCTCGAGCCGCAGCACCGCCCGGGCGCCGTTGGCCGAACCGGCCAGCGCGCAAACCAGGCTGATCAGCAGACCTTCCACGAACGTGCCAGGGTAGAAGCGGTTGACCAGCGTGGGGAACTGGAAGAACTGCCGGTACAGGGCCGTCATTGCCTCGGCCAGCCAGTAACCCAATAGCGCTCCCAGCACGCCGCTGAGCAGTCCGATACAGAGGCCGAATTTCAGGAAATGCCCCAACACCTGGCGGTCTAGGTACCCCAGGGCCTTGAGCGTTCCCACCACGACTCGCTGCTGCTCGGTCAGCCGCGTCATAAGCACATTGAGCACCAAGGCGGCCACGGACAAAAAAATGGCCGGGTTGATCACGCCAAACGCCTCCAGCCCCTGGATCTCGTTGCCCAGGAAGCGGTGGCTGGGCTGCTCCTCCAAAGGCGTGGTGTTGAGCACGCCGTAGGGGGCCAGCAGCAGCTCCGCCCGGCGCAGCACCTCGTGGGGCCGCACGCCCGGCGCCAGGCGGCCCAGTACCTGGTTGGCGGCGCCCTCGAAATCAAAGACTTCGTCGGCATAGGTCTGTTTCAAGTAGAAGACGCCGAAGTGCTCCGAGTCGGGCGTGATGTTTCCGGGCCCGAGCAGGTAGGTGAACTCGCTGCTGATGGCCGTGCCAACGATGAACAGTTCCTGCCGCTGGTTGTTCAGGAGCAAGTGGATCCAATGTCCCGGGTGCAGGCCGTGCCGCCGGGCGAAGGCGTCGTTGACGATCACCTCGTTGGCCCGGCTGTCGGAGAAATAGCCGCCGCGCTGGAGCACGATGTCGTTGATGACTTCCTGCCGCCGGTCGGGCAGCGACAGCACCAGGCCGTTGATCGGCCCGCTCACCCGCTCCAGGTCGACGGTGGCGAAGAACTGGATTCGGGGCCGGATCTCGACCACGCCCGATATCTTTTCCAGGGCGGCCAGCTCGGCCAGGGGGGCTTTGTTGACTTCGATCGAGAAATCGGCCATCCGGCAGCGGGCATAGTACTGCCGCTGGGCGGTCGAGAGGTTCTTGTAGGCAAAGCCGAGGGCCACGTAGCAGGCCACGCCGACGGCCATGATGCTGGTGATTGCCACCAGGAGTCCGCGGGTGCTCTTGAGTTCGCGGACCAGTTTGCGGTCCAGCACGCTCACCAGATGATCTCCTCGGGCGAGGCCGGGCTGGCATTGACGGTGGTCTCGACGACCTCGCCGCTACGGAGGCGCACGACGCGGTCGGCGATGTGGGAGATGGCCGCATTGTGAGTGATGATCAGCACGGTTTTACCCAGCCGGTCGCGGACCTCGACCAGCAGTCGCAGGACCTTTTTTCCGGTCTCGAAGTCGAGCGCTCCGGTCGGCTCGTCGCACAGCAGGAGCTCGGGGTTCTTCGCCAGCGCGCGGGCGATGGCCACTCGCTGCTGCTCGCCGCCCGACATCTGCGCGGGAAAATGCTCCGCCCGGTCGGTCAGGTCCACCAGGGCGAGCGCCTCGTCCACGCCGAGCGGATCGCGGCTGATTTCGGTCGAGACCATCACGTTCTCGCGGGCCGTGAGGTTGGGCACCAGGTTGTAGAACTGAAAGACGAAGCCCACCTTATCGCGGCGGAAGCGCGTCAGCTCGCGGCGGTTCAAGGCCGACAGTTCCTGGTCACGGTACCACACCTGGCCCACGGTCGGCTTGTCGAGGCCGCCGATGATGTTGAGGATGGTGCTCTTTCCCGATCCGCTCGGGCCGACCATGGCCAGCAGCTCGCCCTCTCCGACTTCGAGCGAGACATTGCGGAGCACCTCGACCGACACTTCTCCCATGTGGAAAGTCCTGCCCACGTGTTCCATTCGCAAGAGAGGCATGGGGGAAGGAAGGCAGAAGGACGAAGGCAGAGGTCAGAAGGCAGGGATCGCTCTACAATCAGGTTAGCTTATGGGGTGGGAAGCATGGAAGCGGGAGCCTGGTCGCAGGGTGCCGACCAGCCTTGCCCTATACTACTTTCTGCTCGAAGAATCCGATATGGACGCCGACCTTTCCGCCACGCCAGCTCGCGACGCGCGCCCCCGTCGGATGCGGGGCCAATTTTCACTGCGGGGGTTGCTGTTGGGATTGACGCTCGTGACGCTGCTGCTGTCGCACGTCTACACATCATGGCAACTGTACAGAGCACGTGCCGAGAACAGCAGGCTCCGTACTGAGGTGGGCGAGTTGGAGATTGAGGATCCCGATCAGCTCAACGTGGTCACCCTGTCGACCATCGAGAACATGACGTGGAAATGGCGACGCGGACGCACAATGGCTGGAAACACCGATTGGACATTCGACTGAGCAAGCCGGCAAACTCAGCACCGAAGCCATGACGCCGGGCCAGCCGTTTGTTCTGTTGCGCGTTCGGGGATTCGTGCAGACGCCGGGTAGAGTCGGGACGAGTCCGACGCGGGGGCCTGGCGTGATGCTGTGGGTCGATGATTCAAAAGACCGTTGAGAGGCTGAAGCGGGCGCCGCTTTTTTGCGACCGGCCGAGCGACTGCTCTGTCGGCCGCTTCACAAACCTGAAGCTGGCTGCCTCGCGCCCGGCATGGTATTCTTGTTTTAGGAGACGATTCATGGCTTATCAATTCCCACCGGATGTCGAAAAGTTGCTTCAGGAGCAGATGGCCGTTGGTGGCTACTGCTCCGAAGACGATGTGCTGCGTGATGCCCTCAAGGCGCTCTACGAGCAACGCCGCGCCGTTCTGGAGGAGGACGGGGCGGTTGTCGAAGGCATCCGTCGCGGGCTGGCGGACATGCAGGCCGGGCGGAGCCGGCCGTTGGAAGAGTTCGACGCCGAATTCCGGGCCAAGAGGAACATCCCGCGGGATGCCTAGGTTCTCTTCGATGATGCCGCGACGGTGACCTGTAGCCTGGCGACATCCGGGCTGGGAGCGTGATGCGGAAAGCGGCACGCGGCTGGGCACGCGGCTGATGACTGACCGCGCGGCAGCGCGAAGCCCGCCGGCTCGCCGTTGCTCTATGTTCCATGACGGACCCTTATGCGCCCACGGGTGACCGTAACAATAACCCGTCCGTTTAACTCACCCGCGTGTTGGTCTAACAGGTCGGCCATTGCCCGCACCTGCTCATCAACGGTCAGCTCAACCACTCGAACAATTGGCCCATGAGGAAGATGCCGGACAAAAACGAGCTCGCCGAAGTCCTTGTCCTCGGTGATCAACACGCGGTCCTCACGAAGCGCAAGTTCCATAAGTTGCTGGTCGCTCGCCTTTGGATCGACGGACACCGCGGATACGATATCGTGCCCTTGCCCCACAAGAAAGGCTTCGAGCGACCGCGACGACACGCAAACATCGAGCAAAAACTTCACGGTGCCCCGGCCCTCGCGATCCGCTCATGCACTTGCTCGCCGGCCAGCGACCGGTGGGCGTAAGCTAAACACGCTTGAATGTCGGCCGGCTCGAGAAACGGATACTCCTGGAGAAGTTTCTCCGTGGAATCTCCGGCCGCGAGCATCCCGAGCACGTGTTCCACGCCCATCCTCAATCCCCGGACTATTGGCTTTCCCCCGAAGATGGCAGGGTCCACGGTGATACGGCTCAGCAATTCGTCTTCGGTCACGTGTCGGCTCCTGTTCAAACGTGGTTTGCCCGCTGGCTCTGCTCGGGCATCCTTATATCGTGGCACAGCCGCTAGCATAACGTCCAGCAATCTATTTCGCCTCTGTTTGTGAGCCGGCTCTCACCAGAAAAAACCGGCTGTCGAAATGGCGACGTAGGCCACGCTCTCAACACCAATCTAAAAGCGGATCGGCTCCCGGCTGCGAAAGTAGGTGCCGACGTTGGACGAAGAGATCCTCGAACAGATCGCCGCAAAAAGACATGTGGAAGTTGCCAAGCCAAGCAAGATAATCATGGCCGCCCCCCCGATCGGACGGCCCCGCATGAGCGAAGCGGTCGCACTGCCCACGACCGGCAGTTGCAGCAGAAGGAACCATCGCAGTGACGGCCAGGAGCGGAAGGAAGGCAGCGCGCCAGGCAGGACGGGTATCAGCCGCGGCCGTTGCTCACAAGGTGTGTATTCCAGGTCATCTTGCATTGTGCGGCACGCCGGGCGTTAGCGGGTCAAGGAAAGTGGTGTCGCCGCCTCGTATTGTAAGTCGGGACGGGCACTGCTTCTTCCGCCTTCGGCAACGCCGCGTCCTCCAGGCAGTGGCACACGGTTGATTGTCGTGCTCTGTCCCCGCTCGTCCAGCACGTGAGCCGCGCTAAGTGCTTTGCTTCCCTGCGTTTGCCGCGACCATCGCCTGTAGTCTGCCGAGCCTTCGGGCTCGAATTCCTGGTGAATCCGCCCTCCAGCCGGGCGAGAGCCCCCCCACCTCAGACCATCCGCCCTCGCTCCCCCCAAAAAACTTGAGCAATTCGCCAAATATTCCGCCGAGGGGGGCGAATAAAACTCGTCGGGGGCGATCCGGTCGTTCCCGCCGGTGGCATTTTCCAAAACATCGGCCCAACGCGTCGGCGGGTCATCTCGAGAAGGAGGGTTAGCCATGATCAAGAAGTTGGTAATCGGCGGCGTGGCCGCCGGCCTCATCGGAGCAGTGGTCTTCGGCCGCGAAGCGGCCAGCTATTTCGGCACGCCGGCCGGCTGGGTCAAAGACTCGGTCAAGGACAGCGTGCCGATCGACTTTGAGATCGATCGGGCACGCCGCATGGTCCGCGACCTGGTGCCCGACATCCGCAAGAACATGCACGTGATCGCCAAGGAGGAAGTCGAGGTCGGCCGCCTCGAAAAGCAAATCAGCGACGCCGAAGAGCGGCTGGCCAAGGACAGGTCCGAGCTGATGCGGCTCAAGGACGACCTCTCGACCGGCCAGAACGTGTTCCATTACGCCGGACGCAGGTACTCGTCCGACCAGGTCAAGATCGACCTGTCGAATCGCTTCGAGCGGTTCAAAACCAACGATGCCACGGTGGCCAGCCTGCGCGACATGCACAATGCCCGTCAGCGCAGCCTGGAAGCGGCCCGCCAAAAACTGGAAAACATGCTGGCCGTGAAGCGGCAGCTCGAAGTGGACGTCGAGCACCTCGAAGCACGCCTGAAGATGGTCGAGGCCGCCCAGACCACCAGCGATTACCGGTTCGACGACAGCCAGCTCAGCCGAGCCAAGGAGCTGATCGGCAATCTGCGCACTCGTCTGGAGGTGGCCGAGAAGCTGGTCAACGCGGAAGGCTATTTTCACGATGAGATCCCGCTGAGCGAGCCGGCCGCCGACAACATCGTCGAGGAAGTGGCCGACTACTTCTCCGGGGACCAGCCGCGGCAGGTCGTTGCCAAGGTGGGCAGTTAGTTGGTGGCTAGTGGCTCGTTGCTGGTAGTTAGTTGCTGGTTGGAGCGGGCAGGAGGGGCAGCCCGAATTCTGGCGAACGGCCACCGTGAGGCAAAGGGGGCAGGATGCCCCCCCGGCCCGAATTCTGGCGCTCTTCGGCTACGGAAGGCGAATTCGGTTACGGGAAGGCGAATCCCGCGACGGTGTACTTTCGAAGTTCCAGGTGATCGTAATGTTCCAGCCGTGGCGACTGAAAGTCAGGGAGGCCGACGAGGCCCTGCGGGCCGGACGGTTGGAAGAGGCCGGGCGGTTGTTGCGCGACAGCCAAGTCCGCGACTTCCTGCCCGCCCGGCAGTTGATGGCCAAAGTGGCCGGCCAGATGGTCGAGCGAGCCCAGCGGCGCGTGGCGGGCGGCCAAAGCGCCGCGGGCTGGCGCGACCTCGACATGGCCCAGGCCCTGGGAGCCGAAGCCGAATCGGTGGCCGAGTTGCGGCAAGCCTTCGTGGCACGGCGCGTGGCCGAGGCGGAGGGTTACCTGGCAGCCGGTGAACCGTCGGCGGCCCTCGCCCGGCTGGACGACCTGGCACGTCGCGGGTCGGCCACGCACGCAGTATGCCGGCTGCGCGACGCGGCGGCCAAGGTCCTCGCCGCACAACGGCTGTGCCGGCGGGGCGACTTTGCCACGGCCGAGCAGCAACTCGCGGCCGCCGCCGCCCTGGCACCCACGTTGCCGACGCTGGACGGGCTGGCCAAAGCGTGTAGGGTGAAGGCAGCGGAAATCCGCCGACTCAGCGAGCAGTTGCACCAGGCGCTGGCGGCTGGCAACTGGACCGAGGTGCTGGCGGACGCCGACGCCATGCTCGACTTGTGTCCAGAGCATGAGCCGGCCCGCGACGCCCGCCGCCGGGCCTGGGCCGCCGTGGGGATGCGGCTGGCCGACTCGATGCGTGCGGGGGGGACCAACGGCCGGGCGGTTGGCGCCGCTCGGGCCCATGATCCGGCAGCTCACGATGAGCCGGTCGGACGGGCCGGTTTGAATCGATTGTCCGTCGCGGGCCGACCGCCGCGGCCAATTCCCGCCAATGGCCGCCATAGCAATCACGTGGTACCCATGCCGCCGAGCGTCCACTCGCTGTCGCGATTCCTGCTTTGGGTCGACGGGGTGGGGGGCTACCTGGTCTGCCCCTCGGACGAAGTGATCCTGGGCCAGCCGGTGGCCGGCAGCCGGGTCGATGTGCCGATCCTGGGCGACGTATCGCAGCGCCACGCCCGGATTCGCCGCGACGGCGAATCGTACTTGATCGACCCGTTGCGGCCGGTCCGCCTCGACGGGCGCCAGCTTACCGCGGTGACGTCGCTGGCCGAAGGCAGCCTGATCGAGTTGGGTAATAACGTGCGGCTGCGGTTCCGCCGGCCGCACCCGCTGTCGGCCACGGCGCGGCTGGAATTTGTCAGCCATCATCGCACCCAGCCCTCGGCCGATGCCGTGCTGTTGCTGGCCGAGTCGTGCGTGCTCTCGCCCGCGGCCAACAGCCACGTGGTCTGTCGCGACTGGTCGAGCGAGGTGGTTTTGTTCCGGCAGGCGGATGCCTTGCTATGCCGCAAGGCCGGAAGCTTCGAAGTCGATGGCGTGGCGGTGGCCGACCGGGCCGCGTTGGGGCGCCGCTCACAGGTCGTGGGGGACGATTTTTCGCTGAGCATCGAAGACGTGGCCTAAGTGGGCGGAAAACCGAGTTGCTGGAGAAGCTGGACAGATGGAACTTGCAGCCGTTAGTCTAGACGGGGGCACCGACGAAGCCATGAATCTCCACGCAACACAGGCCGAATCAGGACCTCCTCCGCGAAACGCGGCCTTGAAGTTCACTTATCCCAGCGGCTCCCGGCCGCTGGAGGGGTACACGATCAAGCGTGGGATCGGCCGCGGCGGTTTCGGGGAGGTGTATTACGCGTCCAGTGATGCCGGCAAGGAGGTGGCGCTGAAGCTCATCCGCCGCAACCTCGACGTGGAGCTGCGGGGGGTGACCCAGTGCTTGAACCTCAAGCACCCAAACCTGCTGGGACTATTCGACATCAGGCAGGACGACCTGGGCGATAGCTGGGTGGTGATGGAGTACGTGGCCGGCGAGTGCCTCGAAGAGGCCATCTCGCGGCATGCGGCCGGCATCCCGCGCGACGAGGCTCTCTCCTGGTTCCATGGCGTGGCCGCCGGCGTAACGTACCTGCACGACCGGGGCATCGTGCACCGCGATCTGAAGCCGGGCAACATTTTTTGCGACGAAGGCCTGGTCAAGATCGGCGACTACGGCCTGTCGAAGTTTATTTCGGCCAGCCGCCGCAGCGGGCAGACGGAGAGCGTGGGCACGGTGCATTACATGGCGCCGGAGATCGGCAACGGCCGCTACGGCAAAGAGATCGACATTTATGCCTTGGGCATCATCCTCTACGAGATGCTCACCGGGCGGGTGCCGTTCGACGGCGAGAGCGTGGGCGAAGTGCTGATGAAGCACCTGACCGCCGAGCCGGACCTGAGCGGCTTGGAGCCGCCGTTTCAGGCGGCCATTGCCCGCACCTTGACCAAGAATCCGGACGGGCGGATCCAGTCGGTGGGCGAACTGTTGGCCATGCT
>JBBDNX010000046.1:0-8305 GCA_040877345.1 Pirellulales bacterium | reverse complement strand
CGACCGCTTTACCAGGCCGGCGCCGCTGGCCGGCGACGTGGTGATCGACGTGGGACGGCAGGTGGAAAAAATCGTCGATATGCTGGCCTGCCACGTCTCGCAGGTTTTCGAGTGGCTGCCCTACAACGTGCAAGCGGGCGAACTGCCCAGCGAGCCGGGCGCCCGGCGCGGCTGGCTGCGGCAGTGGTACGTCGAGCTGTTGCGGCCGACAGCCGAGCGATACCGTCGGGAGTTGATCGCGGCCTACGGCGAGCGGCAGGCCGGAGCGATCGAATATGCCGAGGCGTACGAGATCAGCGAGTATGCTTCCCCGCTCGACACGGAGGCCCGCCGCAGGTTGTTTTGGTTCTTGCCCGAGGCGACTCAACAGTCTTGAGGGAGAGGCGGCATGATGGGCGGAAGCCAGGAGCGGCTCGAGGCCGGCGCGGAAAACTGGCAGAGCTTGCGGGACCAAATGCCGTTGGCCGGCACGTGGGCCTGTTTCGACCATGCCGCCGTGGCGCCGATCTCAGCTCCGGCGCGCGACGCGATGGCGGCCTGGGCCAACGACCTGGCCGAGAACGGGGCCGCGAACTCGGCGGCGTGGGGCCGCAGGCTGGAAGAAACGCGCCGCCGTGGGGCATCGCTGTTGGGCGCCGATCCGGCCGAGATTGCACTGATCCGCAACACGACCGAGGGGATCAACCTGGTGGCCGAGGGCTTTCCCTGGCGGCAGGGGGACAACGTGGTGACGCTGGCCGACGAGTTTCCCTCGAACCAGTATCCGTGGATGCACCTGGAGCGCCGCGGCGAAGAGACGCGGCGGGTGGCGGTCGATGGCGGGCGGGTAAGCCTCGACGACGTGCGGGCGGCTTGTGACGAGCGGACGCGGGTCGTGTCGATCAGTTGGGTCGGTTATGCGAGCGGTTGGCGCAACGACCTGGACGCGCTGGTGGAGCTTGCCCATGGAGCCGGCGCGTATTTGTTTTTGGACGCCATCCAGGGGCTCGGCGTTTTCGAGCTGGACGTGCGGCGGACCGCGATCGACTTTCTGGCCGCCGACGGACACAAGTGGCTGCTGGGGCCCGAAGGCGCGGGCCTCTTTTACCTGCGCCGCGAACACCTGGATCTGTTGCGGCCCATCGGGCTGGGGTGGAACAGCGTCGTCGAGGCCCACGACTTCAGCCACATCGAGCTGGCGATCAAGCCGTCGGCCGGGCGCTACGAGGGGGGCACGTATAACGTGGCGGGGTTGGCGGCGCTGGGCGCCAGCCTGGAGCTGCTGGGCCGCTATCAGCAGCCCGCGATTGCCAGCCGGGTGCTGGAGGTCACCGACCTGGTGTGCGAGCGATTATCGCGGATGGGGGCCAACGTGCTGAGCTGCCGCGAGCGGGAGCATGCCAGCGGGATCGTGGCCTTCGATTTGCCGGGCCGCGATCCGATCGAGGTCCGCAAGCGGTGCCGGGAGCAGAAGGTGTTGCTGAGCAGCCGCGCCGGCAAATTGCGCGTCAGCCCGCACGCCTATACGAACGACGACGACATCGAACGGTTGATCGGCGTGCTGGAATCGGAGTAAGGGGGTGAATTCCTGGGTGAATTCCGTTTTACGGGATGAAACGGAATGAAGTGCGTTTTACGACTGTAAACGGAATAAATTCCGTTCTACGACGAGGGCGTATTGCGTGGGGTCGGGCAGCTCGGCAACCTGGAAGGCGGCGCGGCGCTCAGCGCACTTGTTGCACACCCCGCAGTGCAGGCCCCGGCAAGGGTTGAGACAAGAAAAGGTGAGCTCCAGAGGGCATTCGCGCCCCAACTCCATCACCTGCCGCTTGGTCAAGGTTGAAAACGGGCGGACGATCCGCACATGGCCCAAAGTGGCCTGGTTCAGGGCCGACTCGAATTGTTCGAAGAAGTCGGCCGTGGCGTCGGCAAACGGGTTGCCCGACAAAGGGGCCAGGGCGAGCTGGCTGATGCCGTTGAGCTGGCACCAAAGGGCCGCCTTGATGACCAACAGGGGGTTGCGGCCCGGCAGGTAAACCGCGTCGTCGGGCGAAGCCGCGTCGGGCACGTGGCGGCCGCTCACGCTCCAGTGGTCGGGACCGTACACGTCGGCCAGCGGCAGTTCGAGAACGGTCAGCGGGGCCAACTGCCGCGAGCGGAGGGCCCGCAGAAAACGCCGCAGGGCCATCAACTCGCACTGCTGCCAGACCAGGCCGGAACGGATGTAGAAGGGTTGCACCCGCCGGCCGCCGGCCAAGAAGTGTGCCAGCAGGATCGAGCTGTCGAGGCCGCCACTGGCGAGCAGGCCGATCGGCGGGTCGGTTCGGGTTGGCATAAAAGCCCAGCAGAGGGTCAAAAGCGCGTGGGGCCATTGTACTGCCCCGTGGAAGGGGATTTTATGGCGTTTCCCGGCTTTCGCTAAGGGATAACGGAATGAATCCCGTTGGTCAGCTAACGGAATGATTCCGTTGGACATCCGGCCTTGCTGGGGGGGCGGGGGATAGCTAAACTCCCGCCGCTTCGACCTTTCCCTAAGCGTCAACACGGCAAAACCGGCCCCGCTCGAAGCGGGGGCGTTTTAGCCTGCGCCCGGGTCCGGATTCGGGGCATTTTCCTTGAAATGGAATTGGCGGCTCTTAAAATGTGGTTAAGGGCTCCAATTCCCTTAGTCCCAAGCTGTTGGGGTGAGCTATGAAGGCCGCGGTGATTGGAGCGTTGATTGGAGCAGGTCTGACAGCGGTGGCTTTTGGCGAACCGGTTGGTGCGCCACGAGCCGCGGCGCAACAAGCATCACCGTATGAGGTTGGCGCGAGCCACGACTTGATCGCCTTGTCGGCCCCGGGCGCGGACAACCATCTGCTGCTCACGATTGTGGACGCCAAGGCGAAGGTGGTAAGCGTGTACCAGGTCGACAGGGCCAACGGCGAGATTGCCTTGAAGAGCGTCCGCGACATCAACTGGGACCTGCGGATGATGGAGTTTAACGGGGTCAAACCCCTACCGCACGAAATACGCTCGCTCGTCGAACAACGTTAACCGTCGCGTTCGGTGCGGCCATGGCACGCCCGGCGGACGGCACCATGTCGCGGTTGGCCCAAGACCCATAGCCACCCGACACAGCCCCGGAGACCCGCATGGCCCGCAAACTAGTCCCGCTGGAAGAAGCCGCCCAACAACTGGGCGTATCGCCTGATGAACTGAACGAGATGCGGCAGCGCCAGGAGATTTACGGCTACCGCGACGGCTCGAGCTGGAAGTTCAAGCCCGAGGACGTGGAAAAGCTGGCCGAAGAACGCTCGATCCGTGCAGCGGGCGACTCCGGCTCGGTCAACCTGGCAACGCGCGGCGAGGAGGCCGGTGACGACGACGGCGACGATATGGTCCTGTTGAGCGAGGTGGAACTGGGCGAATCGGGGCCGAGCACTTCGAGCACCGTGATCGGCAAGCCCGGCCAGGGACAAGCGGCCGCCGACAGCGACATCAAGCTGGCCACGAGCCCCAGCGCGCAGCCTGGTCAGGACAGCGACGTGCTGCCGATCGACCTGTCGGGGAACGTGCCTCTCGATTTGGGAAGCGAGATGGACTTGTCGAGCGGACCGGGTTCGGGGAGCGGTTCGGGGAGCGGTTCGAGCGCGTCGCTGGAGTCGGACGAGGTGTTCGCCGGCCAGGAGTCGGATGAAGAATCGACGGTCCAGTTGGGAGGCAGTCCGGACGAGGAGGTGCTGGGCGGCTCGGGCGCGGGCAGCGACATCACCATCAGCCCGGGCGACAGCGGCATCTCGCTGGTCGATCCGGCCGACAGCGGCCTGTCGCTGGAAGAACCACTGGAGCTGAGCACCTCGGACGAGTCGTCGTTCGAGCTGGGCACCGGCAGCAGCAGCAGCGGCGGCAGCAGCGGTGCCGTCGGCGAGAGCTCGGATTTCGATTCCGACGCGGTGATGGAGCTCAAGGGCGAGGACGACTTCCTGCTGACGCCGCTGGAAGAGGCCGGCGACGAGGAGTCGCAGGACAGCGGTTCGCAAGTGATCGCACTGGACTCGGAGGCGGAGTTTTCCGACGTCAGCCCGACGGTAGTGGCTGGCGCAGCGCCTGGGATGCTCGAGGCGGAGGACCTGGGCCCGCAGATCGACCCGTTAACCGCCGCGGCGCTGGGAGCGGCCGGTCCGGCCTTGGCGCCGGGCACGACGGTGTTTGTGACGCCCAGCGCCCAGGCGCAATACTCGGTGGGCTGGGTGATCGGCCTGACCTGCTGCGTGCTCGTGTTGTCGCTCACTGGGATGATGATGTTCGACCTGGTGCGGAACGTGTGGAGCTGGGACAGCGCTTACCCTGGCAATAGTTTGATCATGGACACGCTGCTGGGCTCGTAAAGGCCTGGCGCTGAAGCCGGCAGGCCCGGACCGCGTTTCGGCGGGCCGGGAAGCCGCATCGAGTTTGCCGTACCAATCGAGTGTCTGCTGGTTCGAAAGGAGTCGAATCATGTCAGCCGGACGTTTTGCTTGCAGCGGCTGGGTTTTCGCTTGCAGCGGCTGGGTTTTCGCTTGCAGCGGCTGGGGCGTACTGGCGGCCGCTTTGATGCTGGCCGGCTGCAGCGGCTGCCAGGTGGTGTCGCGCAACAAGTTGACGGCCTGCGAGACGCAGCACCATTCGTTGTCGGAACAGAACAAGGCCTTGCTGGCCGAGAACGAAAACCTGAAGGCGCATAGCCGGCAGGTGGAAGACCGGCTGATTCGGGCCGAGGAAGACCTGGCGTCGCTGGACGAACGGTCGGGTCTGGACCGATGAATTCCGTTCTGCTGTACTTTTCCGGCGTCCGGGCCCTATAATGAACCACGCGGGCCCCGCGGCCGACACTGCCGGTGGCGGAGCCCTCCCGCCTGCCAAACCGTTTGTATCGCATTCCCTCGTTTTCCTTCGGTTATCTCCTTGCTCCTTCCGCCCGGGTGCCCGCTGGTGAATGCTCCGCGGTCGATTGCTATAACGCTCTGCTGCCTCGGCGCGCTGGCCAGCGGTTGCAGCGACAGCGACCAGGTCGAGCAATACCAGGTCCCCAAGCAGCGCGTGCTGGACAGCATCAATGGTCCTCCGCCGGCCGAGCCCGTGCCGCACGACGACACGATGCTGGCGGCGATTGTGCTGGAGCCGGACCAGGCGTGGTTCTTCAAGCTGGCCGGCCCCCGCGGGGCGGTCGAGGACCAGGCGGAGCGGTTCGAGGCACTGATCGAGTCGCTTCAATTTGGCGACTCCGGCCCTCGCTGGAGCTTGCCCGCGGGGTGGCGGGAGCAGGCCGGCTCCGGCATGCGTTACGCCACCTTGACCGCCGAAGCAGGCGGAGAGGTGCTGGAGACGACTGTGACCAGCCTGCCGCGCAACGACGGCGACGAGAAGGCCTATAGCTTGTCGAACATCAACCGCTGGCGGGGCCAGATGGGCCTCCAGCCGATCGGCCGCCACGAGTTGCCCAAACTGGCGCGCCAGGTCAAGTTCGCCGGCGGGATCGCCACTGTGGTGGAGCTCAAGGGCAAGCTGGCGGCCCCGGGTATGGGGCAGGCTCCCTTCGCCGGACGAGCGCCCTTCGCCAGTGGTCAGGGGCCGCTGGCGCCAGGGCTGGCGGGCGATGCGGGTGAGACGGGCCGCGGCGGTCTGCGGTACAATACACCCGAGGGTTGGCAGGCCGGTCAGGCCGGCGCCATGCGCAAGGCGGCCTTCGTCGTCGTGGACGGCGATCGCCAGGTGGAAATCACCGTGATCGACCTGGCTGCGTCGGCCGGCGGGCTGCTGGACAACGTGAACCGCTGGCGGGGTCAGATCGGCCTGGGGAACACTACCGAAGAGGAGCTGGACCAACAGGTCCACAAGCTGCCGGTCGGTTCCGACAGGGGCGATTACGTCGAGTTGTACGGGCCCGATCAGGCGATCCTGGCGGTAATCGCCAGGCAAGGCGGCAAGAGCTGGTTCATCAAGCTGATGGGCGACAAGCAACTGGCCGAGCGTGAAAAGCAGCGGTTCGAGCAATTGGTGCAATCCCTGGAATTCGGCGATTGAGGGAGCCGGCGATGGCAAGTGAAACTCTCCCGGCCAAAACGCGCGAGCGGTTCGCCGGCGGCAGCGACGAGGCTTGGGGCGGCTTGCCGGATGTGCTGGCTACGATTCTCAAGCCGCTGGCCTCTCTGAAGCTGACCGTGGCCTGTTTCGCGATGGCGATCTTCATCGTGCTGGCCGGCACTCTGGCGCAGATCGACAAAGACATCTGGGAGGTGATGGGGCAGTACTTCCGCACGCCGCTGGCCTGGATCCCGCTCTCGATTTTCTTTCCGCGTTCGATCGAGGTGCCGGGCGGCTTCTATTTTCCGGGCGGATTTTCGATCGGCCTGGTGATGCTTTTGAACCTGTTTGCCGCCCATGCCGTGCGGTTCAAGGTCCAGGCCAGTGGAACACGGCTGCTGGCCGGGCTGGGGGTGATCGCGGCCGGGGCGGCCATGACCTGGCTGGTGATCGCCAGCGGCTCGAACCCGGAAGGGCTGCAGGCGGTTCCGAGCATTCAATGGTCCACGTTGTGGCTGTTGAGCAAGGTGGGCCTGACCGCGCTTTGGCTGGCAAATGTGCACGCGGTTATCCGGATGGACCGATCGAGAAAGCTTGAGCGAATCTTATTGGGCGCTACGGCCACGCTGTTGGGAGCCCTGCTGATCTGGCTCTGGTCCCAGGCGGACGCCGTGGCGCTGGGCGACTCGTCGATGCGCATTCTATGGCAGTTGATTAAGGGCGGACTGGCCAGCCTCGTCCTGTTGGCCGGAGCGATCATGGTTTTCCGGAAGCGGGCGGGCATTGTGCTTTTGCACGCCGGCGTGGCCCTGATGATGCTCAACGAGCTGGTGGTACACACGCTGCACGTCGAGGCGCAGATGCAGATCCGGGAAGGCGAGACCGTCAACTTCGTCCAGGACGTGCGCAAGCTCGAGCTGGCGGTGGTCGATACGTCGAACCCCGAAAGCGATCAGGTGGTCGTGGTGCCCCAGTCGATCCTGGGCCTCCACCACGGCGCAAGCCATCCGCTGGTGCGGGACGCGAAGCTGCCCTTCGACGTGCAGGTGGTCCGCTTCGTGCAAAACAGCGATCTGCGGCGGGCGAAAGCTGGTGAGAAGAACCCGGCGGACAAGGGCTTCGGCGTCGAGCGGATCGTCGAGGAAGTCCGCCCTGGCGCGGGCACCGACGCGGGCGGCTCGATCGACATGTCGGCGGCCTACGTCAAGTTTCTGAAGAAGGACAGCTCCGAGCCGCTGGGCACCTACCTGTTGGGTTTGTATCAGTCGTTTGCAGATCTGCCGGAAACGGTGACCGTCGACGGCAAGGAATATGAGGTGTACTTGCGGTTCAAACGGAACTACAAGCCGTATTCGATGCACCTGATCGACGTCCGCTTCGATCGGTACATGGGGACCAGCACCCCCAGGAATTACTCCTCGGACGTGCGATTGGTCGACCCCAGCCGCAACGTCGACCGCACCTTGAAGATCTGGATGAACAATCCGCTCCGCTACGCGGGCGAGACGTTCTACCAGTCGAACTTCAGCCAGGACAGGGCGGGCAACGAGATCACCGGCCTGCAGGTGGTGACCAACACCGGCTGGATGATTCCCTACGTGGCCTGCATGATCGTGGCCACGGGGTTGTTGGCTCACTTTCTGATTGTGCTGGACCGGTTCCTGCGGCGGACCGGAGCGATGGAACCGGCCGCGGCGGCGCCCGGCCGGCGGTCGCGCAAGGCGGCTGCGGCCTCAACCCCCAGCATGTCCACCTGGGTGGTTCCGCTGGCGGCCGTGGTGGTGTTCGGTGGCTGGCTGGGAAGCAAAGCGCGTCCGCCCAGTCCGCCCCGCCCCGGTTCGGGGCGGATGAACCTGTACGAGTTCGGCAAGTTGCCGCTGGTGTACGAGGGGCGTGTCAAGCCGTTCGATACGCTGGCGCGCAACAGCCTGCGGATCCTTTCGGACCGGGAGATCCTGGTCGACAACGCCGATGAGAAGCGGCCGGCCATCGAGTGGCTGCTCGACGTGATCACCGACCCGGGCAAGGCGGCCGAGTACCGCGTTTTCCGGATCCAGAACCTGGAAGTGCTCGATACCTTGGGCCTGAAGCGGCGCAAGTATTATCGCTACGCCATCGCGGAGTTCCAACCGAGGCTGGGGGAGTTCCAGGTGCAGCTTAAGCGGGCCCAGGATACGCCGGAGGCCGAGCTGAGCGTGTTCCAGAAAAAGCTGCTGGAGCTCAGCCGGCGTCTGAACCTGTACATGATGCTGGGGATGGCGTTCGATCAGGCGCCGATCAG
>JBBDNX010000045.1:0-8320 GCA_040877345.1 Pirellulales bacterium | reverse complement strand
CGAAGGGGGGATCGGGGGAAGGGGGGAAGGGGGGATTACGGACGAAGTTGCTCGTGGCCACAGACGAGAAACGGGGATTGCGGATGAAGCTGCGCGGTACCCGTAGAAGGGCAACGGGGATTCCGGACGAAGGTGGGACGCGGGATTACGGGGCGGGCCGTGGGATAACCCAGGACGATGGACTGGTAAGCATCTTCACGAGTTGGCCTATGATCCGCTCGTAGCGGGCGTCGAGCTCCGTAGCTCCAGAAGCGGACAGATAGCCACATCGCAGGCTGAACTCGATCCAAGTCTGCGTTTCGGTCGCTTCAGCTTCTGAATCGTTCAGCTTCGAAATGAATGCGGCCTCGTAGCGCCGCTTGCGCCAGGCCTCCGCAATGTTCGCTGCCACCGAACGGGACGATTTGCGAATTTGATCGATGAGGCTGAACTTCTCCTCGGACGGAAAGGACTTCGTGGTCTCGAAGATTTCCATCGCTGCATCCATCGCGTCTTGCCAAACCCGCAACTCTTTATGGCTCCGGATAATCATTCGCTCCTCGCGCTTCTAGAGAGGCAGAAAGGCTAGTTACTACGCACCTCACGACTCGTTATGAGCCCCGCCCGAATCTGTTTGCTCTGAACGATTCTCGTTCTTCGTTCGTCTCCCCCCTTCCCCCCATCCCCTTTTCCCCCCTTCCGCCGATCCCCCCTTCTCCTACTCGCCAGCGTGGCGCAATTGCGTGGATGAGATATCGCGGCGAAACTGCTCGGCGGGAACCTCCTGGCAAAGGGCCGCCAGCGGCGGGGGAAGATCGAGGCTCGACAGCGACTGGAACGCGCCGTCCACGCTGCGGCCGAACACCAGGAAGCGCCCGCCCGTCGCCGCGATCCGCTCGATCGCCTGCTCGCACGTCCGGCGGTCGCCCCCGTAGTATTTCGGATCGGCGATGCGGGCGATCGTGTCGGCGCCGACAACAAAGGTCGCCGGTTGAAACAAGGCGGCCTTCTCGACAAAGGTCGCCGCCCGCGTGAACCAGAGCGTTTCGCGTTTCGCGAACTGCCCCGCGCGCCGGTCCATTTCGATAAAATCGAGCGGCGGCTTATCGACGTTCAGGATCGAAATCTCGTACTCGACCAGCAACCCCAGCCGCTTGGCGGCCAGCGAGGCCATCTCTCGATGCCCCTCGTGCAAAGGATCGAACGCGCCGGGCAAAATTGCCCGCCGGCTGCCCGCCCGAATATGGAAACCCGCCGACGCCATGTCCGTACGGGCCGCCGCCGCGTCGAGCTCGCCCGCCAGCAGTTCCTGCCACGCCGTTGGCGCAGAGACGCTCGCGCAAGCCGGCCGTTCCTCGTCGAGCAGTGCCAGCTTGAGCTGTTCGTCCAGGCCGCAGGCTTGTGCGGCCATGTTGAGCACCGCCGCGGCCGCGATCCGCTCTTCCTCGGCCCGCGCGCGGTGACCCTTGACCAACTCCAGCGACCACTCGGCCGTGACCGCGGCTGTCTGCCAGGCCGCGTGAATGCGGTGCGGGCCCCGCTTCGTCCGATCGCTGGCCAGGCTGGCGGTGCAAGCCAGGCCGGCCACCGGCCCGGGCTGCTGCTCCAGCCGGGCGTACCGCAGCGCCCGTTGATAGCCGGCCATGGCCATGCTGCGGGCGGTGCGGGCGCTCGAAAACTGCTCGGGCTTGGCGCCCAGCCAGTCCGTGAGCGCCTGGGCCGAGTAGGGGACCACGGCCTCGAGCACCGTCCGCGAGGCGCCGGGCACCTCGAGCAGGGCCGAGATGGCCCCGCTGCCGCCGCCGGTGACGGCCAGCACAATCCGGGTCCCAGCGGCGTGAAGGTTCCGGATGAACTTCGATTGTATCGACATCGCCCCCTCTCGACTGGGTCACGGCGGACAGAGTCAGGCACAGGACGAGGCCGGGCGGTGTGCCAGCCGATCATCCCGGCGGGCCGGGTTGCGATAAAGCACCTGTGCCAGGTAGTCGCGGGAGGCTGGCTGTCCGGCCGGCCGCTCGCGGTGCCATTGGGGGTGGGTCGGCACCAGCTCATCGTACAGAGGCCAGGGATCGAAGGGAGGATGCCCCAGCGCCGCGATGAGTTTACTTGAGTCCATCGACACGTTGCCGGCCCGCGGAGGGATAGGACCTGCCTGCCGCCGCGGGCACCCCATCAGGTGGTCCGGATCGTAACCGCCGACGCGATTGATGATCTGGGCAATCTGGTAGAGGCTCAAAGGCCGCGGGCCGCCGGCGTGAAACAACCCGGCCAGCGAATTGCCCAGCATGTTTTCGCACAGGCGATTGAGGCAATCGGTATAGGCAGGCGTGCGGATTTCGTCGAAATAGAGCGTGGCCGGCTTCGCTTTCTTGAACCGCGACTGGATCCAGTCGATCGCGCCGGCGTGCCCATTGAAGCTGATGCCCATCGGCAGCGAGATCCGCAGCAAGCAGGCCGCCGGAAATCGATCGCAGAGCAGATGCTCGGCGGCGACCATCGTCTTGCCATAGACGGTGACCGGGTCGGTCGGCTGGTCCTCCTTGAGTCCGCCCCCGCCGTTGCCGGAGAAGACCAGGTCGATCGACAGATGGACCAGCCGCTCGTGGCCGCGGATGACCGCCAGCAGGTTTTCGACCCCCTCGACGTTGATCCGCCAGGCCAGGCGAGGATCGAGCTCGCAGGCGCGCAGCGCGCAGTTGCCGGCGCAGTTCAGCACGCTCTGGAAGCGATGGCGGTCGAACAGTTTTTCCAGGCCTTCGCGGTCCTCGGCGTCGCAAGCCACCACTCCCGGACCGACGAGCCGGAAGTTGTCGCGCTGGCGGATGCCGATCACCTGTCCAGGATACCGCGCTTGAAACCAGGCCAGGGCGTTGTGCCCGGCGACGCCGGCCACGCCGGTGATCAAGAGCGGCAGCGGAATGCGTGCGAGTTGCATGCGCCCCCTTCACTGCCCAAGCCAGACTTCTTAGCCGACCACCGGCGAGACCAGGCTGCCGATCGATGCGATCTCGGCCTCCAGGACGTCGCCCGGCTTCAAGAACGTGCCGGTCGAGCTGCCGACGCCCGACGGCGTGCCGGTCGAGATGATGTCGCCCGGCTCGAGCGTGACGATGCCGGAGATGAACTCGATCACGGCGGCCACCGGAAAGATCTGCCGAGCCGTCGAACTGTGCTGCCGCACCTCGCCGTTGAGACGCAGCGTCAGCTCCAGCTTCTGCGGGTCCAGCTCCGCGTCGGCCGCCAGGATGCACGGTCCGCAAGGGCAGAAGTTGTCGTGCCATTTGCCGTGCAGCCAATCGAAGAAGGCGTCCTTCTCCCGCTTCTTCCGCGACGGGTTGGGCCGGAAGCGGCGGTTGCTGATGTCGTTGACCACGGTATAGCCGGCCACGGAATCCAGGGCTTCCGCTTCGCTCGCCCCTTTGACCTGGCGGCCGATGACCACCGCCAGCTCCAGTTCCCAATCGATGGCGTCGGGCGAAGCGGCCGGGATGCGGACCGGTTTGCCGGGATCGGTCAGCGTGCTGCTGGGCGGCTTCATGAACACATAGGGGAACGTCTCGGCCCGCTCGGCGGCGACGCCGCCCCCCTCCTCGATATGCTCGGCATAGTTGCCGGCCAGCAGAAAGAGCTTGTTGGGACGCGGTACGGGCACCAGCAATTCGACGGCGGACGTTTCGATCGCCACGCCATCCAGGGGCCCGGCCTCGCCGCGGGGCGCGCCGGCCACCTTGCTGACCCAGGTGGCGAGCTTGCGCGCGGCGGCTAGCCGCGGACCGCTGGGGGGCAGGTACTCCAACAGGTTGTCGCCGCCGTGCAGGTCGAGCTGGTCGCCGCTGGCATGGGCATAGGCCAGCGCGCCGGCCTCGAAGGGCACGATCCGCCGCTCGTGGTACAGGCCCGCCTGGACACGCCCCTCAAATCGGTATCGGCAAATGCGCATCAGTCAACCGCCGTGGTATGTTTCCTGGAGGGTTTAAATTCGGCCCGCCCAGCCGCCAGCTTCGACGGCCGGCCCGGAATTGTCAAGCGGAAGCGGCTCCGGGCCGCCGGGAGAAAAAAGAACGGGCGAACGATTGACGGCCGGCTAAGGGCTGGCGGATACTCATGTGTTGCGGTGATGCCGGCATGCGGCGGCCGCCGCGGCACCACGGCGTCTTTTACCCGTCCCATGGTTTACTAGTGGAGGACGACAGCGATCGAACGGTCACAGAGGATCAATGAACAGATCCGCATTTCGCCCGTGCGAGTTATTTCGGCCGAAGGAGAACAATTGGGAATCATGCCCACCGAGCAGGCTTTGACCCAGGCCCGCGAAGCCGACCTGGACCTGGTCGAGGTGGCTCCCAACGAGCGGCCCCCCGTCTGCCGCATCATGGATTTCGGCAAGTTCAAGTACCAGCAGAAAAAACGGCAGCACAAGACCCACACGCACCAGACCAAGATCAAGGAGATCCGCGTTCGCCCCAAGACGGGTGAGCACGACATCGGAGTCAAAGTCAGTCGCGCGCGGGAGTTCCTCGGGCATAAGGACAAGGTGAGCGTTTCGGTCATTTTCCGGGGCCGCGAGTTGGCCCACGTCGAAGAAGGGCAGCGCGTGGTGCAGCAGATCATCCGCAGCCTGGAAGACGTGGGCAAAGTCGAATCGGCCCCCTCCCAGCAAGGCCGGCGGATCATCTGTATCCTGGCGCCAAAATGAGCCGGGGCGCACGCTCGCGGGGACTCGACTCGGCGGCTTTCCACGACGACTGTTTTCGAAGGCGGAGGCTCGCATGCGCGGCCGGCGACCAAAGTGCCTGTTTACCGTGATGTTGTTCTGCCTGGCCGGGGCCGCCGCGGCGGGCGGCTGGCAAGACGCGACCGAGGACCGCTTTGGCGAAGTTCAACCCCGCCAGACGCCCCTACGTGCTGCGGCACACGGAGTGTGCCTGCTACTTTACGGGCGCCAAGCCGGCACGCCGGCCCCAGCCCGTCAACAGGGCGCCAGGACCCTCGAGCTGGCTTGGAAGGACAATTTCCTCACCATCCGCGGCCCGCGGATTCCCGGCGGCGCGCTGCGGGTGCAGTACCTGGAGGCCTACTGCCGGCCCGGTTCGACCGACCGCGACTGGGGCCAGACGGTGATCAAGCACCGGACCGAGCTGGTGCAGGCGGCCGAGGACGGCGGCCGGCTCGAACTTGAGTGCCGCCTGGCCGACGGCGTGCGGGTGCGTCACCAGATTACGGCGGGAAGCGACGAGGTCGACTTCCGCCTGGTGGCGACCAACCCGACGCAGGAGGTCTCGCAGGCACACTGGGCGCAGCCGTGCATCCGGGTCGACACGTTCACCGGCAGGGGACGCGAGGATTACATCCCGCAGTGCTTCGTGTTTCTCGAAGGCCGGCTGACGCGGCTGCCCACCGAGCCCTGGGCAACCAAGGCCCGCTACGTGCCCGGCCAGGTCTACCGGGCGCCGGGCGTCGGCGCCGACGACGTCAACCCGCGGCCGGTCAGCAAGCTGGTTTGTTCCAACGGTCTTTGCGGCTGCTTCTCAGCGGACGATACGATGATCATGGCCACCGCCTGGGAGCCGTACCAGGAGCTGTTCCAGGGGGTGGCGACCTGCGTGCACTCCGACTTTCGCATCGGCGGCCTGGCGCCGGGCGAGACCAAGGAAATCCGAGGCAAGATCTACCTCGTGCCGGCCGACGTGGCCGCGCTGGTCGAGCGCTATGAACGGAACTTTCCCGAGCACGTTCGGGGAAAGTGATGGGGGAGTCATGGATCGGCACGATGCAGTGCTTGCGGTGGACGTACAGAACGATTTTTGCCCGGGTGGAGCTCTGAGCGTGGCCGGCGGGGATGAAATCATCCCGGTGCTGAATGAGTGGCTCGAGTCGGCCAAGGCGGCAGGCGGGCCCTCGGTCGCCTCGCGCGACTGGCATCCACCCAATCACTCCAGTTTTCGACCCTTCGGCGGACCGTGGCCCGTGCATTGCGTCCAGCGAACCTGGGGCGCCGAGTTTCACCCCGGCCTGCGGATCGATGGTTCGACGATTATCGTCGGTAAGGGTCAGGATCCCGATCGCGATCAGTATTCCGCTTTCGACGGCACGGGCCTTGCCGAAAACCTGGCTGGCCGCGGGGTCCGCCGCCTGTGGGTCGGCGGCCTGGCCCTCGATGTGTGCGTGCGGGCGACCGTGCTCGATGCGCTGCGGGAAGGTTTTGAGGTACACGTCGTGTTGCCGGCGACCCGTGCCTTGGATGCAACACCAGGCGCCGTCGAAGCGGTCCTCGGCGAGCTTCGACAGGCCGGCGCCGCCCTGGAGCCGTAGAACGGAATCTATTCCGTCTGCTCGAGACCAAAACGGCCGGCCGGGGTGGCTGGGGCAAAGCGGTAGCGTGCCCCAGTCGTCAGGATTTCAGAACGCAAGGGACGTAGAACGGAGTTCATTCCGTCTGCTCGAGACGGGAACGGGCGCTAAACGCAATGAATTCCGTTCTACTTTGGAGGTCAGCAAAGTAACCATGCCGTGGGTCGATCCAGCTTTGTGCGCTAGCGGTCTCGGCCTGTTCACGGATCTGTACGAACTGACGATGGCCCAGGCCTACGATGCCGAGGGGATCCAGGAAACGGCCGTCTTCGAGCTGTTTTTTCGCAGTCTGCCGCCGGGACGGAACTTTGCCGTTGCCGCGGGCATCTGGGACGCGCTGGCGTATCTCGAATCGGTTCACTTTACCGACGAGGACGCCGATTACCTCCGGCGGCAGCGTCTCTTCTCAGAAGACTTCATCCGGCGATTGCGCGAGTTCCGCTTCCAGGGCGACGCGTTTGCCGTGCCGGAGGGTACGGTCGTGTTCCCCAACGAGCCGCTCCTGCAGGTTGTGGCGCCCATGATCCAAGCCCAGTTGGTCGAGACATTCCTGCTCAACCAGCTCCACTTCCAGACCGTAATCGCGTCCAAGGCTGCCCGGATCGTCCTGGCGGCCCAGGGCCGAACGGTCGTCGACTTCGGTGCCCGCCGGGCGCATGGGTTGGATGCGGCCCTTAAGGCGGCCCGGGCAAGTTATCTCGTGGGGGCCGACGGCACTTCCCTGGTCGAGGCGGGGAAGCTCTTCGATATACCGGTCTTCGGCACGATGGCGCACAGCTACGTCCAGGCCCACGACAACGAGCAGTCCGCGCTTGCGGCCTTTGCACGCCGCTATCCCGGCACGACATTGCTGGTCGACACCTACGACACGCTGCGGGGCGTGCGCCATGTGATCGAGCTAGCCGAGCGGCTCGGTTCCGATTTCCATGTCGGCGCGATACGGCTCGACTCCGGGGATCTGGAATCGTTGGCTCGCGAAGCGCGGCGGATGCTCGACCAGGCCGGCCTGGCGAAGGTAAAAATCTTCGCTTCCAGCGAATTGGACGAACGGGCGATTGCCCGCTTCGTGAAGTCGGATGTGCCGATCGACGGGTTTGGGGTCGGGACGCACCTGGTCGTCAGCCAGGACGCACCCAGCCTCGACATGGCCTACAAGCTGGTCGAATACGCGGGCCGGGGCCGCACGAAGCTATCGACGAGCAAGGCGCTGTATCCCGGCCGCAAGCAGGTGTTCCGCGTCGTCGAGGATGGCCGGATGCAGCGCGACATCATCGGCCGATGGGACGCAAAACAGGATGGCAGCAGGTTGCTGGTCCAGATGTTGAAAGGCGGCAAGCGGCTGCCGGAGCACCGGGAAGACCTTCGCGCCGCCCGCGAGTATACAATCGAGCAGCTTCGGCAGCTTCCGCCCCCCCTTGCCGCCTTGGAGGCAGCCCAGCCCGTCTACCCGGTCCACGTCAGCGACGAGCTCCAGCACGACTTCGACGCCCTGAGACAATCGATGCAGCCCACGTAGCACGGCGGTCCTTTGGTTGTTCGGTCAAGCAAACCGCAAGCCGTTCAACCTCCCACGTTGTGGACGCCCCAAAGCTGCAAGCCTGGCCATTCTCACGGTGCCGGCCGCCGATCGCTTCGCGAGGTCACCAACATCATGAAGCGTTGTGGCGCGGAGTTGAGCCCCAGCGGCCTGGCATCGGTCGCATCTTCGGTCGACGGACCATCGGGTTTCTTCAGCACCGAAGCTGCAGTGGAACTTCAACCGCGTAATCTGTGCCGGTTGTAACGGTTGTAGGGCCGTTACGATTGCGCGAACCCGCAAAATCGGTCGAACTCGGAAATTCGCGCGGCCAAACGGTCTAGGCACAGCATCTGGATTTGCGGACGGCGGCGATGTTCGCTCCGTCGACTGCCCTTCACCACACGCCCACGACGCCTGGCGTGTTCACGCCGGCCCGTGGGCTGGTCTGATCGAAAGGACCATGCCATG
>JBBDNX010000044.1:0-1560 GCA_040877345.1 Pirellulales bacterium | reverse complement strand
GCCGCCCTGTCGCCTTGTCGCCCTGTCTCCTTGTCGCCCTGTCGTTCTTGCCCCGCCCGCCCCGCCGCTGTTCCCTGAGACACCGGAGCGGCGACTTTCGCCGCCCCGGTGCTCAGTAATAAAGCTCCATCGCGAAGCACCTGCCGGAGCGGCCGACCCAGAGACCGCAGTACCGACAGGCTTAATGCTCCTACCCAGGAGGGAGGGTAGTGTTCCAGGTTCCCGCAAACCCGAAACACTGACGATGGAGCTTTCAAATGGTTTGTTTTGCTTGCCTCCAGTTCCAACACTGTTTCGAGTCAACACTGTTTCGAGTTCCTCGTGCAGCACTCAAGCACTTGCACGGTCGAGCTCGCTGACCGGTGATGACGAATACAACCGCTCGCGGGCCAGTTGGCGATCGTCGCAGGCGATTCGCTCGTCACCGACGAGCTGCTCGCGTTCGTGGCCTTTGCCGGCGATCAACACGCAATCGCCGGCCCGGGCCTGGGCCAGCGCCCAACCGATCGCTTCCGCCCGGTCGAGAATCACCCGTGCGGCCGAGGGATGCTCAAAGCCGCTCAGGATGCCGGCCACGATCTCGCGCGGGGGTTCGCTGCGCGGGTTGTCGTTCGTGATCACCGCTACGTCGGCCGCGCCCGACACGGCCCGTCCCATGAGGGGCCGCTTCGATGGATCGCGATCGCCGCCCGCCCCAAATACGCAGATCAATCGCCCGGAGGTCACGCCGCGCAGCGTCGCCAGGCAGCCGGCCAATGCGTCGGCCGTGTGCGCGTAATCGACGAACACCCCGAACGGCTGGCCGCACTCCAATCGCTCCAATCTTCCGGGGATCGTGGTGATCGTCTCCAGGCCTCGCACCACGGTGGCCAGGTCGATGCCGTAGGCCAGGCCCACGGCGGCCGCGACCAGGCAGTTGTAGACGTTGTGCCTGCCGATCAAGGTGGTTCGCACCGGGACCGTCTGGCTGCCCACGGTCAACAGGAAGGTTTGCTCGCTGATGTGCTGCTCGACGAGCGTGGCCGCGACCTCCGCCGCGGCATCGATCCCCACCGAGAGCACGGGCCCGTCGAAGTGCGCCAGGTAACCGGCGGCCACTTCGTCATCGGCGTTGACGATGGCGATCGCCTCGGGGAGCAGATGGTCGAGCAGCCGCGCTTTGGCCGCCCGGTACTGGTCCAACGTACCGTGGTAATCCAAATGATCGTGCCGCACATTGGTGACGCAGCCGACGTCGAGTTCGACGCCGGCCAGCCGCGACTGGGCCAGGCCATGGCTCGACGCTTCGAGCACGGCGTGCGTGCAGCCGTTGGCCAGCATGCGGGCCAGCCAGGTGGCCAGCACCGGGGCAGGCGGCGTGGTCCAGGGAGCCCTGGCAACCTCGACACCGTCGGCATATCCCAGCGTGCCCACAATACCGGGCTGAAAACCGGCGGCCGACAACACGCTGGCCGCCAGGTAGCTGGTGGTCGTCTTGCCGTTGGTGCCTGTGATCGCCACCACTTTGAGCCGCCGGCTTGGGTCGCCGGCCAGCGACTGGCACAATCGTCCGAAGGCCTG
>JBBDNX010000043.1:0-1561 GCA_040877345.1 Pirellulales bacterium | reverse complement strand
AGGCGAAGGCGTCGGCGTTGGGGCTGGTGGCGGCGCCGTGCATGTAGCGGGGATTGCTGAACAGGTTGGCGGTTCCCCAGAGCAGTTGGATGCCGGTCCGCGCCTGCTCCTCCTTGAGCACTTTGACCACCGCGTCGAGGTTCTTGTTCGACTCGGCGAGCGACCGGCCCTCCGGGGCGACGTCGCGGTCGTGGAAGCAGTAGAAGCCGGCCCCCAGCTTCTCCATGAACTCGAAGGCGACGCGGGCCCGGTTCTGAGCGTTTTCGACGCTGTCGGGGGAGGCCTCCCAGGGACGGTGCATCGTGCCCGGACCAAACGGGTCGCTGCCCGTGCCGCGGAACGTGTGCCAATAGGCCACGCTGAAGCGGAGGTGATCTTTCATCGTCTTGCCTTCGACCACTTCCTCTGCGTTGTAGTGCTTGAACGCCAGCGGGTTCTTGCTGCGGGGACCTTCAAACGCGATTCGCTTCACTTCGGCAAAGGCGGCCATGGGAATCGGCTCCGTGTCAGGGGTCATTTGTCATTTGTCATTTGTCATCGGTCAATCGGTCAATCGGTTTGGGCCGTTGCTCTTCATGGTAGCTGAAGTCGCCAGACTTCAGGTCACGACGCTCTGACTGAACTGCAAGTCCCTCGCAGGCGGAACCAATGACAAATGACCAATGACAAATGACCGTTCAGGTTGTTCTGCGGATGATCCAGTCGGCCAGGCGGGGGGAAAGTTGCATCAAGGCGAATAACAGCCGGGCGGTGCGGGGATAGATCAGCTCGCTCTGGCGGCGGCGGCAGGCATCGAGGATGGCCTGGGCCAGCTTCTCAGGGCGGATGGGCCGGGCACGCACGCCAGCCCCCGGCTGATGGGCCCGTTCGGGGAGGCCCAAATCGTCACCCCGCGCAAGGCGGTCGCCGGTCGGACGCGGTTCGTCGCGAGCAATCGGTCCGGGGCACACCAACAGCACGTGCAGTCCGCGGGGCGCCAGCTCCAGACGCAACTGTTGCGTGTAGGCCGTGACCGCGAACTTGCTGGCCGGATAGGCGCCCACGTAGCGTGCGGCGGCCTTGCCCGCCAGCGAACCGATGTTCACCAGGTGGCCGCGGCTGGCCAGCAAGTGCGGCAGGGCCGCCCGCGTGCAGCGGACCAGGGCGAAGAAGTTCAACTCCATGAGCTGCTGAAAGTCGTCGGGAGTCGTGTCGACGACGGCCCGCCGCATCGAGCGCCCGGCACAGTTGACCAGGACGTCGAGCCGCCCGAAGTGATCCATGGTTCGAGCGATCATGTCGTCGACCGCGTTCTGGCGGGTGATGTCGGCCGGGATGGCCAGCGCGCGGCCTCCGGCCCGCTCGATGCCGCAGGCCGCGGCGGCCAGGGCATCGGCATTGCGGGCGGCGATGGCCACGGCGGCACCGCCGGCCGAGAAGGCCTCGGCAAGCGACCGCCCCAGGCCGCTCGATCCGCCGGTGACGAGGGCAACCTTTCCCTGCCAGTAACCGATCTGGGCTGATGTCACATTTGGAGTCATTCGCAGGTCGGGGCTCCTGCCGAGCCACACCGGACTGGGAC
>JBBDNX010000042.1:0-8461 GCA_040877345.1 Pirellulales bacterium | reverse complement strand
CGCCAAGGACGGCGTCCACGACCTGGCGCAGGGCCGCGGCGTCGAAGTGCCCCTGGGCCGCGGCAGCGCCGATTTTCCCGCTTTGATGGGGGCCCTCGAAGAGCACGCCTACCGGGGCTATTGGTGTGTCGAGCGCGAGCAGGCGTCCAATCCCGTCGAGGAAATAGGGCAGGCGGTGCAGTTTCTGCAAAGCCTGTGAGTCGCAGCCCGCGGCCGGTTACAATGGACCCGCGAGCATTACCCTCTTTGTGTCCCGATATGCCGAGGCAGTCTGTCATGTCACAGCAACGTTTCGCCGTACCGGCGGTTCTGGCCGCGTGTTTGGGGCTGTCGGTTTTCGTGGGCATGCGTGCCCATGCCGAGCCGCCGAAACCGGAGCCGAGCCAGCCCGCCACGCCGCCGCCGGCCGCGCCGGTCGACCAGGCGGAATTGGAGCGCGAGTTCGAGGAGGCGATGTCCGGGTCAAGGCTGGTCGGCTACTTCACCACCGACGGGCAGGAGCAGGAAAAAGGGTTGAAAGAGGAGAGTTATCGGCTGAAGAAAGTCCAGAAGCTCGACCGGGGCGACTACTGGTTGTTCGAGTTCCAGTATGGCGGCGAAAACGCGCCGATCATCCCCCTGACCCTACAGATGAAATGGGCCGGCGACACGCCGATGATCACGCTGACCGACGCCGTAGTCCCCGTGCTGGGCACGTACAGCGCGCGCGTATTGTTCTACCGCGGCGAGTACGCCGGCACCTGGAGCGCGCCCGATCACGCCGGCAAGCTCTTCGGCCGCATCGTGAAGGACGAGCCCGACCCCGACGAACCAAAGCCCCCGCAAGAAGAACAAACGACCGATCCAAAGTAGCAGGCACACTCCGTGTGCCGTAGCCTCTTCGCCTTTCGTCTTTGTATCCTGTCCTTCGTGGTTGTCTTCTTCTTCGTCTCACCTCATCGCCCCCTCGCCTCATCGGCTCCTCTCCTTCCCCCCGCCTCCTTCTATTCACTGGCCGCCGCCACCAGCGCGGCCAGACAGCTCACGGCCGTCTCGACGCGCAGCACCCGCGGCCCCAGGCTCAACAAGCTCCAGCCGGCCGCGGTGGCCTGGGCCAGCTCTTCGTCGGTGAACCCTCCCTCCGGCCCGACGGCGAGCACGAGCGAATCGACGCGGCGAGGCGGTGCGAGCAACTCGAACAGCGACCGGGCCGGCTCACCGCCGGCCGGATGCGCCACGGCCCGGTGGCAACGGCGGCCCGCCTGCCGCACGCAGAGCTCATCCCAACGTTGGGGCTCGGCGATCTCCAAGAGCCGCGTGCGGCCGCACTGCTTGGAGGCCTCGATCACCGTCCGGCGCAGCCGGTCAATCGCCTTCTCCACCGGTTGGGCCACGCCTCGCGTCGTCACCAGGGGCACCAGGCGGGTCACGCCCAGCTCGACCGCTTTTTCCACCAGCCACCGCTGCCGGTCGCCTTTCGGCAGGGCGGCCGCCACCGACAGCTCCAGCGGAAGCTCGCGGTCGACCTCGCGGCGGGCCACAACGGCCAACTCCACTTCGCCGCGGCCCACGCGCTCGACTCGCGCGGCAAACTCGCTCCCCAGTCCATCGAACACGAGCACCTCGTCGCCGGGCCTGGCCCGCGCCACCTGGGCCAGGTGGTGGGCCTCCGGGCCCACCAGCGTGATTCGGTCGCCCGCGATCGGCTGGGCGGAATAGTAGCGGTCGGCCACGTCCTGTGCTCTTTGGTCCTTCGTTGGGGCTTGCGTGCAAAGCCCTTCGGCAATCGCCTGGCGCCTGGTAGGCGCGCTATTCGAGCTCCTTTCGTATTCGCTTGAGTGCTCGGCTCAAACGAAGGCGCAGCGTGTTGTGATTGACCTTCAATTCCGCCCCGAGATCGGGCCAGCTTTGGTCGGCGCAGCGCTGCTCGAACACGTACCTTAGCTGGTCGGACAGCTTGGCGTGGGCGATCGCAACGGTTTCCCGATTAGAGGCCTCTTCATCAGCGGGAAGGCCGGGCGCCGCGAGCGCCAGATCGTCCACGCGGACGGACACCACCCTCCGAACGTCGCGCTTTTCGGCATGCTCCTTCTTCAGGATCTGCGCCAGCTTACGGCGGACCATCCTTATAAGGATGCGCGCCAACTCCTCCGGGGTCATGGCATCCAGCTCTTCCACCGTGCGCCTGCTGAAAACTCGGCGGAAAACCGACTGGGTGATATCCGCCGATCCGAACGTTCTTTGGAGGGGCGTCGTTCGCAAGACGCTTCGCACGATTTTGCGGAGCCATGGCTCGTAGTCGCGAACAACCTTACGGGCCGCCTCTTCATTCCCCGCACGTAGCACTTCTACGAAAAGCTTCGTGTCGTCCATGGCCAATCCTCCCAGAGCGCGCCCTCGGGCATGATGGCTTCGCCATCGTAGTCCTCGGTAACATCGGCGCCCAGAAAAATCCGGAAAAATCGGGGGGTGACTGTGCGCTTTTGGCCTGGATGGGTCTTTATATAGATGGGAAACAGCATTCACACCTGCACCCCGCTGAGGAGCCATCCGAACAAACCGTGCAACACAATTTTGATCAGTTAGCAAACGCGGATCATGGGCTGATGGGTTGACTCGGCTAATTGGGCAAGCTTAGCCCGCAGCAATTGAGAACTGACAAACTTCATCACTGTTCCACACTGTTCCACTGGGTCTACAAGACTAACCACCGCAGGATGGATGCGAATGAAGAGGCTTTCGTTTCGGAGTTCCAGAGTCTTGTTCCGGAAATGGACCTCGATTGCCGGACGCAGATTCACCGCAATGATTAATCGCTAGGCATGGGCGCGTGTCCTGGTATAACTAGATTCCCTTCTCAGGAGAGGTCATCATGACCAGCAATCCCGTCCGGCCGGAACCGGACCCGCCCTGGCTGCCTTTGCTTCGAAAGTTCCTTCAAGCGCTCGAAGCGGCTATCCATGACCCAGACCGGGGGCACTCGATCTGGCTCATCTTTCTTGCGGACGCCTGGTTCCGCAGCCAGGTGGCAAGGATAGCCGCCATCGTGGCACCGCGCGAGTGGGAGAGTCACCTGGTCGATGACGTTGCCCAGGAAGCGCTGTTACTGCTCCTGCGAGACTTGCGCCGTCGCTTTGACCTCGGGGTCGATCGCCAGCAGGTAGAAGAATCGTTTCCGGCCTGGATTGGCTCTATTATCGACAAGGCGTGCCGCGAGGCGCTGCGCCAAATCAAGCGGGCTCGCCCGGACCAAAAACCGTGGCCGGAGCAGGAACCGTGGGTGGACCAGCGCCGGTCAATGGAGGAATGCCGACGAATACGCGAGCTAGTCGAACGACTCAAGCACCCGGCCAGAACGATCGTTCAGCTCGCCATGTCGGAACACACGACAAGTGAAATCGCCGAGATGCTCAACTTCTCGGAGGCCGCCGTATACCGTCACCTGAATCGCGCCAGACGTTGGTTGCAGAACCGGCTCGACCAGGACCTATAACGCTATAAGCCCTGCTCTTCCCGCCTTTGAAATTCCACGGCCAGCGCGCGGGAAAAGGCCCGCGTCCAGCTTTCGAAACTCTCGATCAGCCCGAATACCTCGTGGGCCTCTTCTGGCGTCAACTCTTGTCGAGCCAGCCGCCTCAGCACATCCTCGTCTACCTCGGGCGCCTTTGCTTCATCGAGGTACTTCCGCTTGGGCAATCCTAGCTTAGCCAACCAGGCCCGCACGTCGCCGTCGTAGTCGCGCTTCTTTTTCGGCGTTGGCATCCTTTGACAGTCCCCCTTCATTCAAGGTCATTCAAGGCCGCAAGGCCAACCCAAACAGCCCAATCAGCCGCTTGCCGTGCGAACGAGGCTTGTTTGCCCAATTTAACCAGACGCACGATCGTGTAGTCAATCTGACTATGGTAACCAGTGGGCGACGCGCTGCAATGGCCCGTCCAGAGAGGGGAGAAGCGGCCCTTGAATATGTACAACCGATCATATTCTTGGCACGGCCCATTCAATTTTTTTATAGCGCGCACTTCGGATCGAAGTTGGTCATTCGAAACGTCTTGGCGCGCGAAGTTCGCGCGCGCTTCTCGTGAAAACGACGGAGTCGTCCAATTTTTTTGAGAAAAAATAGGGTGCTCAATGCAGAGATCTTTTAGAGGGACGATGCACGGCGGCATCCAGTGGAGTGAAGCAGCAGTGCCGGCGCTGGCGATGGACCGCGACTGGCGCTCGACGCGTTTAGTTTTTGCGTCTTTGGGGCAGGCAAGGTGATCTGATGCACCGCCGACACTGCCTGCACACGCTCGTGGCCGCGGCCCTCTGCCCAATCTTCGGATGGGCTCATTCCCGCAGGCACTGCGAACACCCTTCGCTACGGGAGGCGTTGCTCAGCGATGGCACGGGCCCGCGCACAACGCTTGCCTACGACAACGAGGGGCGAGTGATCCAAGTAATTCAACATTGGGAGTGACGAAGCGATGAACGCCACCATGCCAGGTTTACTGGCGGCCAACCAATTCCAACGCTTCCGCGAGTTGTTGCGGCTCTTGGCCGCTTTGCGGGACATCAGCGAGCCGCTGACGACGCCCGAGGGGCTCAAAAAGGCGATCGCCGTGCTGCTGGAGCTGGCGGCTTTTCTGGGACTGGACCAGGAACTGGTCGAGCGGATCCGGTTGATCCTGTCCGACGAGCGCGTCTTCCAGCTCGTGCTGGCCATCGTCGGCTATCTGGCCGGCCTGCTCCGGCTCAACGGCGAGACGGGCGATGGCCGGCTGCGGCTGACCGCGGTCGATGGCCAGGCTGAATTCAACGTCGAGACCAGAGGTTTTCTCGAGTGGCTGCCGTTTGTCCTGCAACTGATCGAACTGATCCGAAGGCTGCGCCTGGAAGCTTGATCGCAAGCCGAAGCGCTTGGGAGCCCCGCCATGCGGCGAGAACCGATTTACCGCCTGCCCCCGTACCGCACCGAAATGGTGCTCAAGGCGCTGGCCGAGACGATCGACTGGGGCCTGTCGCTCTACGGCGTGCCGGACTTGTGGAAGGCGAGCCGGGGGAGCGGCATCCACGTGGCCATATTGGACACCGGCATCGACGACGCCCATCCGGATCTGGCGGAAGTGGTGGTCGAAGCCCGCGACTTTACCCAGTCGTCGGTCGCCTGGCGGGACCATGTCGGACACGGCACGCACGTGGCCGGCGTCGTGGCGGCCCGGCAGAACGACATCGGCCTGGTGGGCATTTGCCCCGGCCTGGCCGAGAAGGGCGGAGGGCTGCTTGTGGGAAAGGTGCTGGCGGACGATGGGGGTGGCCTGGAAAGCTGGGTCGCGGCCGGAATCGACTGGGCGATCGAGCACGAGGCCGACCTTATCAGCATGAGCTTGGGCAGCCCGTCGCCGGGCAACCAGATGCACGCGGCCATTGGCCGGGCGCTTGCACAAGGGATCTTTGTCATCTGCGCGGCCGGGAATAACGCGGTCGACGACTCGGTCGATTACCCGGGGCGCTACGACGAGACCATCGCGGTGGCAGCCGTCGATCGACATGGCCGCGTGGCCCCCTTTTCGAGCCGAGGCGAGCAAGTTGATATCGCGGCGCCGGGCCAGGATGTGCTGTCGACGTACCCGGGCAGCCGCTATGCCAAGCTGAGCGGCACGAGCATGGCCACGCCGTTCGTCACTGGAGTGGTAGCGCTGATGCTCTCGAAACACCGCGAGCAAGGGGGCATGACACCGATCAACACGGTCGGGCAGTTGCGCGAGCACCTGGCCCGGACGGCGGACGACGCCGGTTCGCCGGGCAAGGACCCGGCCTACGGCTATGGCTTGATCAATCCCAGGAGCATGTTGACCGACATTGCACCGCCGGACGCGCCCCCGTGGGCCGGCCTGCGGTGGGACGTGGAGATAGGCGCCGAGCCGGCGGCCTTTGTCCTGGTGCCGCGCGACGCCAAGCTGACGTTCAGTTGAAGCAAGATGTAGCAGGAGATTGAGGTAGCAGGACTCGCCAGAGTTCTGGAGAAAGGGCCTCAGGGCCCCGAATTCTGGCGAATCCGGCTAGGACAGAAATTCGCAACGAGTGATTTTCTCTAACAAGCAAGCGCGGGATCGCGCTGCGCGCATAGGTGTGTAAATCGTGGACGTGAAACGACTCATCCTGCGAACGTTCCAGAGCCCGGGCGACGTGCTGTTGCTCACGGCCGCGGTGCGCGACCTGCACCTGGCGAACCCCGGGCGCTTCGAGACCGACGTGCGCACCTCGGCCCCGGCGATCTGGGAACACAACCCGCGCCTCACGCCGCTGGGCGAAGGGGAGTCCGGCGTGGAAGTGCTGGAAATGCACTATCCCTTGATCCACGAGAGCAACCAGCGGCCGCTCCACTTCATCCATGGCTACCCGCAATACCTGGAACAGGTTCTCGCGGTCAAGGTTCCCGTGACCGCCTTTCGCGGGGACATCCACCTTACCGCCGACGAAATGCAGGAGCTGCCGCGGCTTAACGGCGAGCGTTTTAGCCCCGTCGGCCCATTTTGGATTATCGTTGCCGGCGGCAAGTACGACTTCACGGCCAAGTGGTGGAACCCCGACAGCTTTCAGCAGGTGGTGGACCACTTTGCCGGCCGCATCCAGTTCGTGCAGTGCGGCGAGCAAGGCCACTGGCACCCGCGCCTCAATCGCGTGATCGACCTGGTCGGCAAGACCACGCTGCGGGAATTCATCCGGCTGGTTTACCATGCCGAAGGCGTGCTCTGTCCCGTGACCCTGGCCATGCACCTGGCGGCCGCCGTGCCAACCCGGCCCGGCGGGCCGCCGAGGAGGGCCTGCGTCGTCGTGGCCGGCGGCCGCGAGCCGGCCCACTGGGAAGCCTACCCGAACCACCAGTTCATCAGCACCACCGGCGCTCTTTCCTGCTGCGCAAGCGGCGGCTGCTGGAAATCGCGCTGCCAGTTGGTGGGCGACGGCGACCAGAAAGATCGCACGGATGTCTGCGAAAGACCTGTCCAGCTCACGGCCGAGCTGCGGATCCCAAGCTGTATGCAGATGATCTCCGCCGCCGACGTGATCCGCAGGATCGAGATGTACTACGAGGGGGGAGCGCTCAGCCATGCGGCGCATCGCACGCACGTGGCGAACGAGACCGCCAGGCTGAACGGCGGGCCGCCAGCACCTCAACGCCCTTCGGCCATCGAACCTGCCAGCCAAACGCCGACAAGCCAGCGCGTCCTGATCGAGTTCCGGCACGGCCTGGGCGATTCAGTACAGCTCACGAGCCTGCTGGCCCACCTGAAGCACTATCACCCCGATTGGGCGATCGACGTGGCGCCCCTGGTCGGCAAGCACTCGATCTACATGGGCCAGTGCAATTCGATCCGGATCCTGGATCGCGACGTGATCGATGGGCGCGCCTATCAAAGCGTCTACAACCTCGATTGGCCGGAGTGCCAGACCTGTTACCAAGGATGGCCGAGCACCAAGGCCGAGCGCTGCCTGCGCGAAGTTTTTAACCTGGCGCCGATCGCCGAATTGTGCCGCTACCGGATCGACGTCGGCGCGCCGGCGCGGCAGGCCGCCCGGCAATACCTGGCCGGCATCAGCGGCCCGGACCGGGCGGACGGCAATGGAGAGAGGTTTCCGACGGTTTTGATTCACTACCAGGGAAACACGTCGGCCGGCGCCAAGGACCTGTCGCACGAGCTGGTCCGCCAGGTGTGCGACGACCTGCTGTCGGCCGGTTACGTGCCGGTCATTCTCGATTGGGACAACCGCAGCCCGCTCGCGGACGGCAAGCGGATCCATAACCCGGGGGCAAGCCACGAGCTTTGGAAGGGCGTGGGGACCGGTGACGCCGAAGTCATGGCGGCCTTGATCGACTCGTCGGCGCTCATGATCGGCGTCGATAGCGGACCGCTGCACGTGGCCGGCGCCACCGCCACGCCCACCATCGGCGTCTGGACGGGCCATCATCCGCTGCACTACTTCGCCCACGCCGACAATGTGCTGCACCTGGTGCCCGAGGGGCATGCCGGTTTGCTGCGCGGCGACCCGGCCGCCGGCAGGGAGTATTTTGCCAGCCGCTACCGGCATGAGACCTACACCAACCTCGAACAGTCGCTTCGCAAAGCGGTCTGGCGGCACCTGACGCCTGACAGCGATGGGCTGGTGCGCTCCGGCGGCTTCTGGATCCGCCGGGACAATGCCCTGCAAGACCTGGTGATCGTCAAGGACATCGCCGAGCAGGATTCGTACAGGATCGCCGAGTTCGCGTTGCCACCGGCTGGCCCGGAGTCAGCCGGCCCGGTAGTCGTCGACGTCGGCGCGCACATCGGCGTGTTCAGCCGGGCGCTCGTTACGCAGTGCCCGTACGCGCGGATAATCGCGGTCGAGTGCTGCCCGGAAAACATCCCGGCGCTCAAGCGCAACGTGGGCCCGTTCGCGCAAGTTGTGCAGGCGGCCCTGACCTACCAGGCCGACGTGGCGCTGTTGAACGCCGTCTATC
>JBBDNX010000041.1:0-8473 GCA_040877345.1 Pirellulales bacterium | reverse complement strand
AGGCCTCCGGCGAGTTGGAACAGGTCCGCCAGGTCCTGCTCGGGCAGTTGATGGCCGTGCTCGAGTCCAACCAGAAGCTGGAGGAAGACCTCGGCTTTGCCCGCTGCCGCATGGAAGAACAGGCCGAAGAGCTCGATCGCACCCGCCGCGAAGCCCATACCGACTCGCTATCGGGCGTCGCCAACCGCAAGGCATTCGACGACAAGCTGCAGTTGCTGTTGGGCTATCACAAGCGCGAAGGAGAGCCCTTCGTCCTCATCCTGGCCGATGTGGACCACTTCAAGTGGATCAACGACACCTACGGCCACCAGGCGGGCGACCGCGTCCTGCAGCAGTTGGGCAGCCTGCTGAAAAGCGTCGTCCGCCAAGGCGACTTCGTGGGCCGTTACGGCGGTGACGAGTTTGCGGCCCTGCTGCCTAAAACGTCCCTGGACACGGGCCTCAAGGTGGCCCAAAGGCTCCACCTGGCGACGACCCGCACCAATTTCGGCGTCGCCACCAGCAGCGAGCAGACCGCCATTACGGTTAGCCTAGGACTGTCGTCGGCTCGCCCCGGCGATACCCCCGAATCGATCATCGAACGGGCCGATGAGGCTCTCTATGCCTCGAAGAAGGGAGGCCGCAACCAGGTGCGATGCCTCGAAGAAATCACGGAGGATCCGCAGCCGGCGCCGGAGGGCCAAACAGACCCCTCCGATTCCTCCGATGAGACGCTCGTGCCAGCCCAGTAGTGGGCCC
Source organism: Pirellulales bacterium (assembly GCA_040877345.1). Classification (GTDB taxonomy): domain Bacteria; phylum Planctomycetota; class Planctomycetia; order Pirellulales; family JAICIG01; genus JBBDNX01. The sequence goes on along the minus strand of JBBDNX010000041.1, from coordinate 7,735 downwards.
GCGGCTGGGCCGTTGCCCGCACGGCGCTAAAGTATGGCCACGGACTGGATTCCAGCACCGCTGCCATGCTAGTATTGCAGTCCCCGCCTGTCCCGCCTCCGCGCTGCCAGCAACTGCAAACTCCGGGCGGGATCTTGGATTCAGCGTGCCGCAAATACCGATATCAGTGCTACCTTGCCGCCACCCCAGCCGCTGGGGAACATAGAATGGCCCGGCCAACCCCTCAAGATTAACATCATGCTCAATATCAACTTCTCGCGACGGATGATGCTGGGACTCCTCGTTTGTGCCCTGGCCCGGCCGCAGCCGGCGAGCGGCCAGACGGCCGCCTCTTTGATCGACGCCCCGCCGCCATTGCCCAGAGCCGGGGTCCTCAGTCCCCCAGCGCCGGAAAACCGCCTCCGCGATCGGATCCGCACCACGCTGGCCTACTACTACACCAGGCCGGTCAACAGCCGCGACCACAATTGTTGGGAGGTGATGCACTGGATCATCGCCTATGGTGTCGAGGCGGAGCTGCTGCGGGGCGGGCCGGGCGGGCGGCCCGTGAATGCCATCGGCTGGCTATGCTATTCAGGCCCTTGCCGCGACCGCCCGCTGATCTCGATCGAGCGAGGCCGCATCACGGCCGCTAAGGGCCCGCAGGTGCAAGGGCACTACGGGCAGTTCCTGGCGATCCTGGCCCAATCCAAGGTGATGACCGACTACTCGATGCAGTCGGGCGGCAGGGCCTTCACCATCGCCGACCTGATCGAGTCCGAGAAGCTCGGCTGCGATGTCGGCATGGAGCTGACTTTCAAGTTGCTGGCCCTCTCGCACTACCTCGACTCCGACGCCACCTGGCTGAACGACGCCGGACAGGAGTGGTCGATCCCCCACTTGATCCGCGAAGAGCTGCAGGCCCCGATTCGTGGGGCGGCCTGCGGCGGCACCCACCGGCTGATGGGCTTGAGCTATGCGGTCCGTACCCGCCAGAAAAGGGACGAACCGATCGACGGCGAGTACCTGCGGGCCCAGAGCTATCTGGACGATTACCATCGATACACCTTCGGGCTGCAGAACCCGGACGGCTCGTTCAGCACCGAGTGGTTCGCCCGCCGCGGGGACCGCCCCGATCTCGACCGCCGTTTGCAGACCACCGGCCACATCCTGGAATGGATGGTCTATTCCCTGCCGCCGGAGATGCTCGGCGATCGCCGCGTCGTCCAGGCCGTCGATTACCTGACTACTATTCTTTGGCAGAACCGGCAGAAAACCTGGGAGATCGGACCGCTGGGCCACGGCTTGCACGCCCTGGCGCTTTATGACGAGCGGGTTTTCAAAGAAAGCGAGTCGTCGCTGCCCCAGGAGCTGGCCGACGACGAAACCACGGGCGAGCCAGCCCCCGACGACGCCTCGAAAGCCCGACGGCCGACGGCCAAGGTGGCCGCCAAACCTCGCAAATCCGCGGCCCCCGCCGAAGCGGCGCCGGACGACGAGCCCATCGACGAAGAATCCGAAGAATCCGGCGAACCGGCGCCCGACAGCGACGACGGCGCGCCCCTCCTGTTGCCCGAGCTGCGCCTCCCCTAGGAAGGAGGAAGGACGAGTCGTTGACCGACGCCGGTGCTCCCGAGGCCGCGTATTCGATAGCGGGCGCACTCCGCGTGCCGTCCGCGTCGCACAAGGCAGCGGTCGCTTGTTCCACCTTCCTCCTTCCTCCTTCCACCTTCCTCCTTCCAGCTTCCTCCTCCCGATCCCTCCTTCCTCCTTTCGACGTATGGTCCTTGCTGCTTCGCGCTAGTATGATTGCCACTCCGTCGCGGGGGTCCCATACCATCGTCCCGACCTTTGAATCCGGAAACCACCGGGCCGGAAGGGAATGTCGTCCACGCGCTACGCGAGTGGTTTTCCTATGCAGCCGCTGAAATTTAACGACGAATTCGAGACCGTGTACGATGCGGCCGTCCGCCTGGCCAAGTCGTCGGCCGCCAATGCGCTGTTGCTGCTTCTGGACGGGCCCACCGAGTGGCAGCAGTTGAAACAGCACGCCGCCGGCCAGCGGGTTCTAGTCGCCGCCGACGCTCCGGAGCAACTCGCCGGAGCCAGCGAGGCCGGCCTGGCCATCGTGGTGCTCGATATGCCGGAAAGCCCGGTTTACGACAAGCTGTCCCAGGCCTTGCTCGAGGCCGTGGCCGACGAAATCCTGGTTCCGGGAGCCCGGGTCGTCGCCCTCTACAGCGGCTTTGAGGCCCGCACCATCGACTCGATCAGCGTCATCGACCTGGGCGACCACCTGGGCAGGCTGACCGTGCGCGACCTGCAGCAGCTTGAAACGCGGGTCCCGCTCGATACGTTGCAGACGGTCGTGAACCTGGCCCTGGAAATCGGCCGCGAAGGGCGCGAAGGCAAGCCGGTGGGAACGATGTTCGTGGTCGGCGACACCCAGAAAGTCCGCAAGATGAGCCGCTCGGCCAGCTTCGACCCGGTCAAGGGTTACAGCCGCAAGGAGCGGAACCTGAAGTCGGCCCGCGTCCGCGAAGGAATCAAGGAAATCGCCCAGATGGATGGCGCCATCATCGTCGCGCCGGACGGCACGGTCGAGGCCGCCGCCCAGTACCTCGATGCTTCGGCCGCCAACATCACGCTTTCCAAGGGGCTGGGCGCCCGGCATTGGGCCGCCGCCGCGATCAGCCGCGCCACCAAGGCGGTGGCGGTGGCGGTCAGCGAATCCAACGGCACCGTGCGGATCTTTCAGAACGGCGAAGTCGTGCTCCGCATCGAGCCGTTCCGCCGCCCCATGAAGTGGAAGGACTTCGAGTACGAGCCCCCCGGCGAATGACTCATCGTCCCGGCTTCTCGAGCACCAGCGCCACTTCGAACCGCGCGTGCGGAACATCGGCGCGGACCACCTGCGACGGCCTGATCCGCAGTTGGCTGATCGGCCGTCCCTGCCGCTTCGCCTCGTACAGGAACAGCCCCGGATCGCTCGTAACCTGACGGACAAGACCGTGCTGGCCCGCCAACAGGCCGACCAGCCGACGCGAGTCGCCCGTCGTGCCGCGAAACGTGATCTTCTGCACGCGCTGCTGCGAATTGAAATAGTACGTCAGCGAGCCGGCCACGTCGTCCGGGCGCGTGCCGCTGACCAGCGAAACCCGGTAGCCCTGCAGATCGAGATCCGCCAGGCCGGTCGAAACTCGCGGCCACTTCGACAGCACCCAGGCGGTCGTCACGTCGAAGCGGAACACCTCCTCCAAGGGATACACCCCCGACGCCGCGTTGGGGCCTCGGCTTGCCTGGGCGGCCGCGCCCAGGTTCACCCTTCCGCGAATCGACCGTCCCGGCGTGCTGTTCACCTCCCCGCCCCCCGATTCCGCCGCGCCGCGCGGATTGAGCAGGTCGGCAACTCCCGAAAACGAGCTGGCCAGGTAGGGCAGGCCCACCGCCGCGGCCAAAAACAGCGCAAACAAACCGCGATTGAACATCTGCCGATGACCCTCGGGTGAATCCGCGGCACGCGCCCTGGACACCGGCATGTTTGCCGCCGGCGCGCCGGGTCGTGCTCCCTCGGTATGAACTCGGCCGCCAGAGCAGCGCGGCTTTGCCAACGCCCGCTCGGCTTGCCCCCTCTTACCCCAGGGGCACAACCGGCACGAAAGGCAGACTGAAACTGGTCCCTACCGGCGGAACACCGGCGCACTGGGCCGCCCCCGCAACCCGGGGAACCAACAGCGCCAACACAAACCCGATCAGTACGCCCAGCAGCAGGATCAGCACAGCGCGCAGCCGTCGCCGGCCCGTTTCCCCAGCGGCCGCCCCCGCTGCCGTCTCCCGGACAACTTCGGCTTCGGAATCTTCCGCCAACTCCTCGCCCGCATCCCTATCGGGTTGCCACGGGCTGTTGAACAGCTCTTCCAGCTCCTCGGGCGAGGTGCCCAACAGCGCGGCCGCGTACTCGTGGTCGCTGAAATAGGAGTCCCGTTCGCGGGCCAGATCGATGTCCAACGAGCTGAGCATGTGCTCGGCTCGCTCCCGCGAATAGCGCTTGCGAAGCTGGATCAGAAACCCTTGGAACCGCTCGTCGTCCAGGGCGTCGGCGATCGACTCGTGGTGCCCCACCAGGTGGCCCGGATTGTTGGACAGGATCTTGCGGCGGCAGAAGGCCGCGATCTGCTCCAGCCCGTCCTGCGAAGCGGTCGCCGCCGCCAGCACCAGGAATTTGTCGCGCACCCAGGGGCGGTTGCGTTGTTCGCTGGCCCGGGCCAGGTGCAAAAACAGCCCCAGCACGTTTTCGGACTGCGCCATTTACAACCGGGGAACCGCCACCCGCGCGCCTCCCTGCATCGCCGACTGGTGCGCGCAGATGCCCGTCATCGTCCAGTTGGCGCTCGTCTCGGCATCCGGCATCGGCGGCCGGCCTTCGGAAATCGCGGTGACAAAGGCGTGAGCCAGGTGCGGATGCGATCCGCCGTGACCGCTCCCCTGAATGAACGAAAGGTGCTGCGCTCCTTCGGCGTCGTAAACCCCCTTCGTTGTGAACTTGCGAATCGGCTCCGGCAGCAGGTGGGCGAAGTCGGGCACTTCGACCCGCTGGGGCGTCTCGCCCCGGTGCAGCACGCACGGCTCATGCTCGACCCGCGGCCATTCAAAGGCCACCTTGTCGCCGTAAACGTCGAAGCTCTCAATGTATTGCCGGGCCGTCTCGAACAGGCTCCGCGTCACCTCGCAGCACAAGGTCGAGTCGGCCATCTTGATCGTGGCCGTTTCCACCGCAAACGGCGAACCGTACTTCGACGCCAGCTTCTCGCTGATCCGGCCCGATCCATGGCAGACGACGCTCTCGGCCCGTTTGCCCGGCAGGCAAAGGCAGGGGCTCACGCAGTGCGTGGCATAGTGCATCGGCGGCAACCCCTCCCAGTAGCCCGGCCAGCCCGCCATCTCCTGCTGGTGGCTGCCCCGCAAGAACTGGATCCTGCCCAACTCGCCGCTCTCGTAAAGCTGCTTCACGAACAGGAACTCGCGGCTGTAAACCACCGTCTCCATCATCATGTACAGCTTGCCGCTGGCCCGCTGCGCCTCGACGATCGCCCGGCACTGCTCGACGCTGGTGGCCATGGGAACCGTGCAGGCTACGTGCTTGCCGGCCTTCAAGCCCGCCAGGCTTTGCGGCCCGTGATCCGGTATCGGCGTGTTGATGTGGACGGCGTCGACGTTCGGGTCGCTCAACACCTGCTGGTAATCGGTGTACCGCACCTTGACGTTGAAATGGTCGGCGATCTGGTTGAGCTTCGACTCGCTCCGCTGGCAGATCGCGTACAGCTCCGCGCGCGGATGGTTCTGGTAGATAGGGATGAACTCCGCGCCGAAGCCCAGACCGATGATCGCCACGCGGACCTTCTTGTCGCCTGCCATGATGCCGTGCCTCCCAAAGCTGAATCGCCCAGGCTAATCTGGTCCACTCGCTCCGCGAGTGGCGTCTTGTGCGCCGTCGCCAGATTACAACAGGCGTTTCAGCCGTGCAAGCGATGGCACGAAGCCGGCCGCGCGGATCGCCAGCGCCGTCCGCGCCATCCCCGCGCAGCGGCTTTCTGCGGTTGACCGCTAACTACTGCCCACCGACCACTGCCCACCGACCACTATTCGCTGCTACGTGTTCGTCGTCACCGATGGGTCGCTCGCCACGTTGACCCATACGTGAACGTGCGGGCTGCCGCGGAAGTACCAGACGAACGCGGGCCCCTCGAGCCGCCAGCAGTCCCAGACGCCGTCGCTGCCGATGTCGCCTTCCTTGTAGAAGGCCAACGAGCACCCGTCGAGACCTCCCTGGGCCTTCAGGCAGGCGACCACTTCGTCCCGGTCTTCCTGGCGATACGGCTCGATCAGCTTCTGCAGCACCTTCTGGGCGTGCTCCCGTTGATCGGACGACATCTCGCTGACCGGAATGCCCGGAAAGCCGCCCGCCGTCCCGCGAAACGCCACGTGCTGCTCCCGCGGCAGCTTTTCCACGAGCGCGATCTCGCGCTGGCGCCCGTCCAGCATCTCGAACAGCTTGTTGGCCTCGACCGCCTGCGGCCAGAACACGTTGCCGTCGTGGTCGGCCGGTTCGTCGAACCCGCTGGCGGCATGGCCGTAGAAGATCGGCCCGCCGAAGGCCACGTGGTCGGCCGAGTTGCCGTCGCATCGCAAGGTCATGTGACGGCCGGTCATCACGAACTCGAACTTGCCCTCGCCGGGCGAGCCGAAGATGGCGATGTTCTGATGGACGCCATAACCGCCGGCGTCGTCTTCGAGCTGCTTGTCGATCCGCTTGTGCCAGTCAGGTTGAATAATCCCCTCGAAGATGTCGCGGATCATCGCCTGCTGGTCCGCGGTGTAGAAGCTGCTGCCGATGTCCGGCTCCGTGATGTGCCAGTTATTGGCCACCCGCGTCCGCAGCAGCCCCTGCTGGGCGTGCTGGTGGTCCCAGGCAAAGCAGATCTTGCCCCGCTGCTCTTCCGACAGGCTCTCGTAGAGCACCTTGACCACCGATTCCGGCTTGCCGGCACCCGCGGCCGCACTGGCCATCGAAGGCAAACCCCCGGCTGCCAGGGCCGTGGCGCCGGCCACTTTCAAGAACACGCGGCGGTTGACGCCGTCGGCGATCGAATGGCCGTTGGGCAGGGCGTCGCAATCGGGACAGGCGATTCTCTGGCGTTGCATCATAGACCTCCATGGGCGGGAGACAGGTGATAAGTTTCCAGGCCGGAAGCAGCCCAATCATTAAACCCCGTTCTGCCACGATCCGCAAACTTTTTTTGCCCCCGTTCGTAGTGACCCCATTCCTGTTCGTAGTGACCCCATTCATGGGGTCCGTAGTAAAGTAGCCCTCACCCTCCGCGTGAGGCAGCTCGTTTGTAGCGACCCCCTTCACGGGGTCGCCGACTGGGGCTACCGCTTTGCCCCAGCCACCCGCCCGAGGAAACCTCTGCCCACCAACCACTGACCACTAACCACTAACCACTCCTCTCTGGCACCCCCGGCAGAAATACGTCGACCGCTGGCCCTGCACAATTCGGACCACGTCGGCCCGCCGGCAAGTCAGGCAACGCTGGCCGCCGCGGTCGTAAACGCGGTGGCGCGCCTGGTAACCGCCCGCCTGGTTCAGAGCATTGCGATAAGTGCCGTCCGACAAGGTCGAGCCCTCGCAGCGGATCGCTTCTTCAAGCACCTCCACGATCGCACGGCACAGCCGCCGCCACTCGTTCGCGCGGAGCTGGTCGCAGCGGCGGCGCGGATGAATGCCGGCCAGGTGCAGGATCTCCGATGCATACAGGTTGCCGATGCCCGCCACGGCGCGTTGATCGAGCAAGGCCACCTTGATTTCGCGCCGGCTGGCGCCCAGGCGGATCCGCAACAACTTGGGCGTAATGCTCAGCGCATCGGGTCCCAGGCAGTCGAGTCCATAGCGCCGCTCGAACTCGGCCGGTGAAACGAGGCGAACCGACCCCAGCCCGCGCCGGTCCCAAAACAGCACCTCCTTGGCCGGCCCGCCTGCCAGCTCCAGGCGGAAGCGGAGATGCTCGGCATCGGGCGAGTCGGCCAACAGCACCAGCCCCGTCATGCGAGGCTCCAGCACGATCGCGTCGCCCCACCCAGCGCCCCCACCAGCCAGCCGGATCACCACCCCTTTGCCCACCCCATCGACCGCCCCGATACGCCGGCCAACCGCCCGCCCCCCAAACGCGGCCAGGCCGCGTGCCATTGCGATCGGCTT
>JBBDNX010000040.1:0-8477 GCA_040877345.1 Pirellulales bacterium | reverse complement strand
CTGGTCAGTAAACGCTCGTTGTTGCAAACAGCCGGCGCGATGCTTCGGTGGAGCCGCCGCTAGTCTGGATCGACTCCCAGTTCTGCATTGCTTTCTCCTGCAAACCCGGTCGGAGAATGATGTTGATGACGACCGTTCCGTCTGCTCTCTGTCGGCTTTTGCGCACTCTGGCAATCCGCAAGCCACCGCAAAGCGCGGGCTCGAGACAAGGTATGCTTCCAATGGGTCATGCATGCGCTGGCCGTTAGAACGGCCGGCCGCCTGGGCCGCGAAGGGGGAACTTGCAATGCTCTCGGTCAAAGTCGGCGAAACGGTGACGTTTGGCGTGGACGGCGAAAAAGTGGAGCTTCATTTCTCGCCTGATCTGAACCTGCGTCTGCGGACCACCTGCCGGCCGGGACTGCTGGAGATCGTGCGCCCCAATGCGGTGCACGAGTGCCAGGTGATGCGCCACTGCCGCGACGGCAAGTGGCGGGCCAAGGCCACGGCGCACCGGGTGCGCGGCGCCACGATCGGCATCGAGAACCGGATCGCCATCGAGGTGCTCGGCAGCAGCGGAAACCAGGTCTGCCTCTGGATCGGCGTCCCGCAGACGGCCTAGCGCACGGACTGCGAAGAACCTGCGCGAGTGACAACCTCCCTCAAAGCAATTGTCCGCTCAGCGGCTGATGCGCACGCTTGGCAGGCGGCCCCGCAGTTCCCGTTCGCCCGCGCCAGTGACTCCCGTGCCGCGCACGCGCACGTCTCTGAGCGTTGCCACGGCGGCCAGCCGCTCCAGATCTCGGTCATCGACCGTCGTGAAGTCGAGCCCGATCGATTCGATCGCCGGCTGTCGTGCCAGGTGCGCCAAACCATCGCCGGTGACCGCGCTGAGGCCAAGGCCCAGGGTTTTGAGTTCCGGCAGCACGGGCAAATGCGCCAGGCCGTCGTCCGTGATCCTCGATCCAAGCAAGGTTAGTTGCTCAAGGCGCCGAAGCTGCTTGAGATGCGCCAGACCGGCCCCTGTAACACTGGTGTTCCGCAGTTCGAGCCCCTCGAGCCTGGTCAGACCGCGCAAGTGCACCAGTCCGTCATCCGTGATGCCGGAGCCCGTCAACCAGAGCGATTCCAGGCTTGTGAGGCCGGCCAGATGCTCAAGCCCCGCGTCCGTGACGGTTCCCTCCACGATCCAGAGCGATCGGAGATTCCTTAATCCGCGCAGATGTTTGAGCCCGTCGTCCGTCAACTTGGGCAGCCATAGTTCGAGCACCTGCACGGCGCCGAGATGTTCTAGGTGGACCAGCCCGCCATTACCTGGCTGGGCAGCGTGCCATTGAACGTATCGCACCCGCCCCTGGTTGTCGGGATGCAGCGTGGCGCCCAGGGCTTGCAACGCGGCGGCCGGTACCGCGTCGGCGCCAGTGATAACTACGGGCGGCGGCGAGAACTGCAACCCGGGCAATGCTGCCTGGATCCGGGCGGCACCGGCGGCGGTGATCCGGGTGCCGTAATGCGAAATGTCCTTCAGCCGCGTCAGTCCGGTGACGGGAGCTAACGCATCGTCGTCTATCAGGGGGCCGGACACCGTAATGCGGGTCACCCGACCTTCGTTGTCCGCCCTGAACCGTGCCCCGAGGCGAGTCAGCCTGGCCACTGCAAGAGCCTCGTCGTCGGAGGAAGGAAAGGACCCAGGCTGAACCTGGAGTCGCGGCAAGGTCTTCTTCAGTTGCGCGACGCCCTTGGCGGTCACCTGGGTGTTCTCCAAGTAAATGGTCTTCAGCTTAGTGAGGGTTTCAAGATGTTCCAGCCCCCGATCGCTGATGCGGGCATTGCCGATTGAAAGCTCGGTAAGATCGGACAATTGCCCGACGTGGGCCAGAGCCGCGTCGGTGATCTCGGTGTCTTCGAGGTGTAATCGGCTGAGTTGACGTATGCCGGACAGGTGGGCCAGGCCTGCATCGGTGAGTTCAAGGCCGCTGATGTTCAATCCCCGCAGCGAGCCGAAGGCCGCTAGAGAGGCAAGGTCGTCGTCCGTGGCATTCAACATCCCGACGTCGCGGACGCTCCTGAAATACTCCTCGCCGACCAGCCGCCTCAGCCATGCCGGCGCGCGCGGTTCCGCGCCGGGAATGGTCTTGCCGGCCGCATCGATCTCATGATGGTAGCGCACGTACCCTCCCCCACCTCGCATGAGGATGGCCACTGCCTTTCTCTGCTGCACAGCGCGATTTGCCGCCAGCGCGAGCCCAATGCACACGAGCGTCAGAAGGAGCAAGAAGGTGCGCAGGCTGACTTGCAGCCAGCGGCGAGTGCGGCGGTTGGCCCGGCCCAGGGTGGCAGCTTCGATTGCCATGGATCGGATTGGCGTAAGCACGGCGGCGTAACGCGACGGACGACGACCATCATCGCCGACGACGGAGTTGCCGCCAAGCAGAATGGATTGTCTTGCCGGACAGACGTGCCGAAAGGTCTGTCCAACTCCGGTCTGTTCAAGCGTTCAGTTTGAGTTTGCGGACGAGTGGGGTGATTCCGCCGCTGGAGGCGTCCGCGGGGCCCCTCTTGAGGGTGCTAGCATTGCTAGCATCCGCCCGCGCGCCTATCTTACAGAGGATGCTAGCACGGAATGGAATGTCCGGCGCCGGAGTGCCTGGTCGCAATCTTGGGCTCGAGGAAGAGAAGGACTCCCCGTCATGGCCGCACGTTCGAGTTGGAAGGGCTTTATCCGGCTCAGCCTGGTGTCGATTCCGGTCAAGGCGTATACGGCCTCCAGCAGCGCCGGCGGCGAGATCAGCCTGAATCAGCTCCATGACGAGTGCCATAGCCGGATCCGGTACAAGAAGGTCTGCCCGATCCACGGCGAGGTGGCCAACGACGAAATCGTCATGGGCTACGAGTTCGCCAAGGACCAGTACGCCGTGATCGACCCGGCGGAACTGGAGAAGCTGCGAAGCGAAAGCGATAAGGCGGTGAACATCGACACGTTCATCCAGCCCGAGGAAATCGACCCGATCTACTTCACGGACCGCACCTATTACCTGACGCCCGATGGGCCGGCCGGTCAGAAAAGCTACGCGCTCTTGCACCAGGCGATGACCGACGAGAACCTGTATTGCGTGGGCCAGGTGGTGCTGCACGGCAAGGAGCAACTCGTGCTGGTCCGGCCGGCCGGCAAGCTGTTGTCGATGACCGCGCTGCACTACGAGACGCAGGTCAAGCCGGCCTCGGCCTTCGAAGACGAGCTGGTGCCCATCGAGTTCTCGGCCGAGGAGATCAAGCTCACCAAGATGCTGGTGCACGCCACCGCCGAAAAAGAGTTCGACCTGTCGGCCTACAAGGACCTGTACACCGAACGGCTGACGCAGTTGATCGAGGCCAAGGTGCAAGGCGAAGAACTGGTGGTGGCGCCCGCCGACGAGCCGCAGACGATCATCAACCTGATGGATGCGCTCAAGGCGAGCGTGGCGAAGGCCCAGGCAGTCGCCCCGGCCAAAGCCCGCAAGGCCAAGAAGGCGCCTCCCGCGAAAAAGATGGCTTCCAGCGCCCGCCAGCGCAAGACGGCCAAGCCCAGGAAGAAAACGGGTTGATGCCGGCCGGGAGACGACAAGGCGAACTGGGCAAACGAGCAAGCTGGGGCATCCCGGCGCGCCGCTCCCTTTCTCTTTCTGCCTTCCTCCTTCTGCCTTCTGCCTTCTGATATAATGGGCCCCGGCAGGGCGGTTTTTACAGGACGGCCACGGCGGCCGTGGTACGCTTGGAAGCGGGCGGTTCATGGAGGCGAACATGGACGGATTCTTGGCGGAAAAGAAAGTCGCCGTCACCGGGCGGTTCGCCTCGATGACGCACGCCGAGCTGGCCCAACTGGTGGCGGCCTACGGCGGGCAGTTTCTGACTTGTCCTAACAGGACCACGGCCCTGTTCGTGCTGGGACAGGAAGGCTGGCCGCTGGATCGAGACGGCCGCCCAACGCAGAACCTGGAGAAGGCCCGCAAGCTGCGGGCGCTAGGCTATCCGATCGAGCTGGTGAGCGAGGAAGATTTTCTTGAGCGGATCGGGTTGATGGATCGCCAGGCCGACGTCCATCGCCAATATACGGTGGCCCAGCTCAGCCGGATCCTCGGCGTGCCGGGCGCCCGGATTCGCACCTGGATGCGAGCGGGCTTGATCGAGCCGGTGGAGGTCGTACATCGCCTGGCCTATTTCGACTTCCAGCAGGTGGCCAGCGCCAAGACGCTGTGCGAGCTGGCGCTGGGAGGTGTGACGCTGCAGCGGATCCGCGAAGGGCTGGAGCAGTTGCGGCAATGGCTGCCGTCGATCGACAGGCCGCTCTCGCAAATCAACATCCTGGAGCGGAACGGCCGGCTGCTGCTGCGGCTGTCGGGCGGACAATTGGCCGAGCCGAGCGGCCAATTCCAGTTGGAGTTCATGACCGCCGGCGATGAACCGCAGACGTGCGGCCTGGAGCGCACGGCCGACGAATGGTTCGAGGAGGCGCTGGCCTTGGAGGATGCGGGGCAGCCGGGCGACGCGGCCTTGGCCTACCGGCAGGCAATCGTGCTGGAGCCGGGCGACTCGGTGCTGTACTTCAACCTGGGCAACGTGCTCTATGCTCAGGGCGACGTGGAAGGGGGGGTCGACGAGTTTGCGCGGGCCGTGGGCGTGGAGCCGCACTACGCGGAAGCCTGGAACAACCTGGGCAGCGCGCTGGCCGAGCTGGGCCGCGATGCCGAGGCGGTGGACGCCTTGGAGCAGGCATTGCGGTTGGTGCCCGCGTACGCCGACGCGCACTACAACCTGGCCGACGTGCTGAGCCGGCTGGAGCGGCCGGCCGAGGCGAGCCGTCATTGGCAGGCCTATCTGCGTTACGACCCGCACAGCCCATTCAGCGACGACGTCCGCCGCCGGCTGGCGGCGTGCGGCCTGGACGCGGTGGAAGTGAGAAGTTAAGTAGCAGGCATCCCCGGCGCGCCGGGACTTTTTCGCCCAGCCACCCGCGGGGACTGAAGGGGGGAAGGGGAGATCGGGGGAAGGGGCGAGACGGACGCACGAAGACTGGGGCACGCTACCGCTTTGCCACCAGGCGCCCGGCAGCCGCTCCCCCCGGCGGGCGGAGTGTGTGCCTGCTGCGAGGGCGAGCCGCGGACGGCACACGGAGTGTGCCTGCTACTTTGTGCCGGCTACTTTTGCCGGGCACTCGCCCCCCGTTTTGGTCTTTGCCCGCTTCGAAAGGCTCATTAAGCTGTGCCGCTTTCCGGGATGAAAGCGCCTGCCTTGATGAAGCCGACTGAGGGGTCGAATCTCGTTCTCGTCCGCCGTTTGCTGTCGATCGCCTGGCGCTACCGCCGGGGATGCGCGCGGCTGATCGCCTTGCAACTCGCACTGCTTGGGCTGGGCGTGGCGGCCCTGGCCTTGACAGGCCTGGCGATCGACGCCATTCGGCACGCGGCCGAGCCGGCCGGCGCGCCGCTGCCCTGGCCCTTGAGCCGGTGGAAACCGGCCAGGGCCGACACCTGGCCGCTGGTGGCGTGCCTGGCACTGGCGGTGCTGGCCGTGGCGGGAGTGCGGGGGGTGCTGAGTTACTTCAACGCGGTGTGGAGCAACCGCCTGGTGCAGCAGCAGATCGTGGTCGACTTGCGGACGCAGGTGTTCGACAAGCTGGAGCGGCTCAGCTTTGGGTTCTTCAGCGGCAACTCCAGCGGTTCGATCATCAACCGCATCCCGGGCGACGTGCAGTCGGTGCGGGTGTTCATCGACGGCGTGCTGGTGCAAATGTGCATCCTGGCGTTGTCGCTGGCGTTTTACCTGGCCTACATGCTTCGGCTGCACGCGGGGCTGACGCTGGCCTGCCTGGCCACCACGCCCTTGCTCTGGCTGCTGTCGATTCGTTTTTCGCGGTCGGTCCGGCCGGCCTACGACCGCAACCGTGAGCTGTTCGACCGGATGCTGCTGGCGCTGACGGAGAACGTGCGCGGCGTCCACGTGGTGAAGGGCTTTGCCCGCGAGCGCGATCAGATCGAGCTGTTCCGCCAGGCCAACCGGGCGGTCAAGGACCAGCAGCATTGGATCTTCTGGCGGGTGAGCCTGTTCACGCCGTCGATCGAACTGTTGACGTCGATGAACCTGGCCATCCTGCTGGGCTACGGAGGGTACCTGGTGGTGGAAAACCGCTTGGCGCTGGGCAGCGGGCTGATCGTTTTCTCCGGCCTGCTCCAGCAGTTTTCGGGGCAAGTGAGCAAGGTGACCAATATCGTCAACAGCATCCAGCAAAGCCTTTCGGGGGCGCGGCGGGTGTTCGAGATCCTCGACGCGCCGATCGAAGTCGAAAGCCCGCCCGCCGCGCGGCGCCTGCCGGCCGCCAGGGGCAGTATCCAGTTCGAGAGGATCTGCTTTGCCTACCGGGCGGGCGAAGGGGTGCTCGACGACCTGTGCCTCGAAGTGCGGCCAGGGCAGCGGGTGGGCATCCTGGGGGCCACAGGGGCCGGCAAGACGACCCTGTTGGGACTCGTGGCACGGTTCCATGATCCGACGGGCGGGCGGGTGCTGATCGACGGCATCGACGCGCGCAGCCTCGATCTGGACGACCTGCGGCGCAACATCGGCGTGGTGTTCCAGGAGAGCTTCCTGTTCAGCGACACCGTGGCGGCCAACATCGCCTGGGGCCGCCCCGGCGCCGACCGCGGTCAGGTCGAGCGGGCGGCACGGATGGCCGCCGCCCACGAGTTCATCGCCGGCCTGGCGGAGGGATACGACACGCTGCTGGGCGAATCGGGAAAGGAACTTTCGGGTGGGCAGCGGCAGCGGTTGGCGATCGCGCGGGCAGTGATCCTCGAGCCGCCGATCCTGCTGATGGACGACCCCACGGCCGCCGTCGACCCGCTGACCGAGCACGAGATCCTGGAAGCGATGGATGCTGCGATGCGCGGGCGGACCACGATCGTCGTGGCGCAGCGGCCCAGCGTCCTCTCGCGAATGGACCTGGTGGTCGTGCTGGACAAGGGCCGCATCGTCGCGGCAGGGACGCACGGCGAGTTAATGGCGCGGGCCGCCGGCTACCGCCGGTTGGTCGGGCTCCAGACGGAAGCGGCCCCGCCGCGGCGGGCGATGGCATCCTAGAGATTGCTGAGCGAAAGGCGTCATGGATCGACACGAGGAGGACGCGGAAGCGGCAATACGGCCGCTCGATCTGGAGCTGGCCGGCTGGTTGTACGGATACACGCGTCGCTACGCCGCCAAGCGCAATGCGCTGGTGCTGTTGGTGGTGGTCCGCTCGATGCAGCTCGCCGCACTGGCCTGGGCGATGGGGGAGATTATCAATGGTCCGGTGGCGCGGCACTCAGTGTCCGGGCTGGCCTGGGGCGTGGCCGCTTTCGCGGCGATGAGCCTGCTCACGCAGCTTTCGTTTCACTTCCGCCAACGGCTGGCGCTGGAACTGGGCGAAGCGGTGGTCCACGACCTGCGCAACGACATCTTCATCCACTTGCAGCGGATGCGGATGAGCTTTTTCGATCGCACCCGGCTGGGGCGGATCATCAGCCGCACGACCTCCGACGCCGAAGCGGTCCGCGCCGGCGTGCAGGACGTGCTGTTCTCGAGCCTGGTGGGATTGGGGCAGATGCTGGCGGCGGCCGGGCTGATGCTGTGGTACGACGCCGTGCTGTTTTCGATCGTGGCCGCCATGGGTCCCGTGCTCTGGTCGATCAACCGGCATTTTCGGGGCCGCCTGAGCCAGGCCCACCGCGACATCCAGGAAAGCTTCAGCCGGGTGACCTCCAGCCTGGCGGAAAGCGTCAACGGAATCCGGGTGACGCAGGCCTTCGTGCGGCAAGAGACCAACCGGCGGAAGTTCCAAGCGCTTCTGGCCGACCACTCGCGGTGCAGCATGCAGGCGGCCCGCACGGCGGGCGTGTTCCTGCCGCTGTTGGATCTGAACAGCCAGTTCTTTCTGGCGGCCTTGCTCACCGTGGGCGGGTACCGGGCGCTGAGCCCCGAGATCGCCATGCCGGTGGGCGACCTGATCCGGTTTTTCTTTCTGGCCAACCTCTTCTTTCATCCCATCCAGGCGCTGGGCGACCAGTATAACCAGGCGCTGGTCTCGATGGCGGGTGCCGAGCGGGTGCGGGCCCTGTTGAACACGCCCGCCGACTGGAGCGACCCGCCCGCGGCCAGGCGGCCCAGCCGGTTGTGCGGCCAGGTGCGGTTCGACCAGGTGTCGTTCGAGTACCGCCCCGGCCGGCGGGTGCTGGACGAAGTGAGCTTTGTGGCCGAACCGGGCGAGACGATCGCCCTGGTGGGACAAACCGGCAGCGGCAAGACGTCGATCGTCAACCTGATCGCCAAGTTCTATCTGCCCACGTCCGGCAGGCTGTCGATCGACGGTCACGAGATCCGCGAGCTGAGCTCGGATTGGCTGCACGAGCGGATGGGCATCGTGCTACAGCAGAATTTCTTGTTCACGGGGAGCGTGCTGGACAACATCCGGGTGGGCCGCCCGGATGCGGACG
>JBBDNX010000039.1:0-8478 GCA_040877345.1 Pirellulales bacterium | reverse complement strand
CCTACCGTATTGTCCCGCCTAAGAGTATTTGTCCCCCCCTAACAAGGCCCACCGAGGAGATCATGCCGGGTTGTCAGCCAAGGCCAGCCACAGGGCCGGCCGTTCGTGTCGTTGTTTCTTTGGCGGCTTGCGCCATGTTTGCCGTCGGGGGTTTGTGCGGGCCGGCGCTTGCTGGCGATGACGCGGCCGGCGATTTGGCCGGTCCGCTGGAAGTTCTGCGATCCGTGGGCCCGATGGGCGCGGGCAACGAGGCGGCCGCCCGGGCGTGGCGCGAAGTGGTGAAGGCGGACGCCGACGACTTGACCGAGGTGTTGGCTGCCTTGGACGGGGCCGGGCCGCTGGCGGCCAACTGGATCCGCTCCGCCGTGGACGCCATCGCCGAGCGGCAGGTGCGCGCGGGGGGCGAGTTGCCCAAGGACAAGCTCGAAGCGTTCATCCACGATACCGAGCATTCTCCGCGCGGTCGGCGGATGGCATTTGAATGGCTCACGCGGGTCGACGCTTCGGCCCCCGACCGGCTCATCCCCGGCTTGCTCAACGACTCAAGCGTTGAATTCCGCCGCGACGCCGTGGCCCGGCTGCTGGCGGAGGCCGAATCGCTGGCTGGCATGAACGATGAAGCCTCGAAGGCGGCCGCCGCCGAGGTCTATCGCAAGGCCTTGTCTGGGGCGCGCGACGTGGACCAGGTTCAACAGATCAAGGGCGAACTGGAAAAGCTGGGTCACAACGTCGATTTGGCCAGGCACTTCGGCTTTCTGCTCGATTGGAAGCTGATCGGTCCCTTCGACAACGCGGATGAGAAGGGCTTCGACGTTGTCTATCCGCCTGAAGAGGTGCTGGACCCGGCGGCTGAGTACGAAGGCAAGCCGGGCAGCAATGGCTCGCGCGTCGTCCAATGGGTCGACCACAGCAGCAAAAACGAGTTCGGCCAGGTCGATCTGAACGAGGCGTTGGGAAAGGCCAACGGAGTCGCGGCCTATGCCTTGGCCGAGTTCGATAGCGCCGAGCAGCAAGAGGTCGAGTTGCGGCTCGGCTCGGTGAACGCGGTGAAGCTGTGGCTCAATGGCGACTTGCTCCATCAGCACCGCGTCTATCACTCCGGCGCGCAGATGGACCAGTATATCGCCTGGGGCCTGCTCAAACCGGGGCGCAACCTGATTCTTCTCAAGGTCTGCCAGAACGAACAGGCCGAAGAGTGGGCGCAGGCCTGGGCCTTCCAGCTCCGCATCTGCGACTCCGCCGGCACGGCCATCCTTTCGCGCGACCGGCGAGAACAACAACCTTGATCACCTCGTCAGCCAGCGGACCCTTTCGTCAACCGAGTCAAAAGCTGACCATGAAAAAAACGCCGTTGCTTCGCTCCGTTTGGTCCCATTGCCCGCATATTCGCCGGTGGCCGCTCTGTCTCTGCCTCCTCTCAGCCGCGGCCGCCGGCGCCGACTGGCGGCAATTCCGCGGCAACGACAACACGGGCGCCGGCCCGGCCGCATCGCTGCCGGTCGAGTGGTGCGTGCCCGGCGATGAGGCCGACGGCGCGGCCAAAAGTAAGAACATCGCCTGGCAAGCCGATTTGCCGGGGCGGGGCGTATCGAGCCCGATCGTGGTCGACGGCAAAGTCATTGTCACCGCCTCGAGCGGGATCCGGCAAGACCGGCTGCACGTGCTGGCCTTCGAGGTCGAGACTGGCCGGGTGGCCTGGGAGCGGCAATTCTGGGCCACCGGCCATACCTCTTGCCATCCCACCATGGCGGTGGCCGCCCCGACGCCGGCCAGCGACGGCAAGCACGTGTTCGCCTTCTACTCGTCAAACGACGTGGTCGCATTGGACCTCGATGGCAACCTGCAGTGGGTCCGCGGCCTGACGCACGACTTTCCCGCGGCGGCCAACGACGTCGGCATGGCGGCCTCGCCGGTGGTGATCGGCGACACCTTGGTGGTGCAGGTGGAGAATAAGGGGGAGTCGTTTGCCGCCGGCCTCGACACCGCCACGGGCCAGACACGCTGGCAGCACGACCGCGACAAGCAAATGAACTGGACATCGCCGGCGGTGCTACGCGGCAAGGGCCCGGCCGACGACGCCGTTCTGCTGCAATCGCCAAGCCGGCTCACCGCGCACAATCCACGCACGGGCGAGCAGCTCTGGGCCTACCCGGCAGGCTGCTCGGTGATCCCCTCCGTGGTGGCCGCCGACGGCACGGTCTTTTTGCCTACCGGCGGATTGACTGCGCTGCGAGCCCCATCGGGCAGCCAAGCGGCCGAGGTCCTCTGGACCCAGGCCAAACTGGGTCCCGGCTCCGCCAGCCCGCTGATCGACCAAGGGCGAGTTTATGCCCTGAACAGCGGCGGGGTGCTGACCTGCGGCGATGCCAAGACGGGAGAGGAACTGTGGCGGCTCCGGCTGGCCGGCCCTTTTTGGGCGACGCCGATCGCCGCGGGCGGCCATATCTACTGCGTGAGCGAAAAGGGACTGGCCCAGGTGGTCCGCCCCCAGGAATCGGAGGGTGAGCTGGTCGCCCGCAACGATTTCGGCGAGCCGATCCTGGCTTCGCCCGCCACGGACGGCCGCGCGCTGTACTTCCGCAGCGATGCTCATCTCTGGAAAATCGAGGGACGCTGATTCCG
The DNA here is from genome assembly GCA_040877345.1 of Pirellulales bacterium. Lineage (GTDB taxonomy): Bacteria > Planctomycetota > Planctomycetia > Pirellulales > JAICIG01 > JBBDNX01. The sequence continues at coordinate 5,856 of JBBDNX010000039.1, read as the reverse complement.
GTCAACCAGCCGATCCGACGTCCCCGGTCCGTCGATGCCTTCCAAAGCCGATCAAATCGAAATCGAGCCGACTGGGCCGCTCGTCGGCTCCGTGCGGCCGCCAGGGTCCAAGAGCCTGACGCACCGCGCGTTGGTTTGCGCGGCCCTGGCCGAGGGCGACTCCACGCTCCACGGCGCACTGGATAGCGAAGACACCCAGGTCATGGTCGAAGGGCTGCGGCGGCTGGGGTTCGGCGTCGATTTTGATCGCTCCAGCGGGCGCGTCGCGGTGCGAGGCGCGGCGGGCCGGGTGCCGGCCAAGGGGGCCGACTTGTACGTGGCCAACAGCGGCACGACGATCCGCTTTCTGGCCGCGCTGACCACGCTGGGACATGGAACTTTCAGGCTCGACGGCACGCCTCGCATGCGCCAGCGGCCGATCGGCGACCTGATCGACGCCTTGCGGCAGCTTGGGGCCGACGCGGACAGCGAGCACGACAACGGATGCCCGCCGGTGATCATCCGGGCACGCGGCCTGCCGGGCGGCAAGGCGACGGTCCGTGGCGACGTCTCCAGCCAGTTCCTCAGCGGGTTGTTGATGGCAGCCCCCTGCGCCGAGCAGCCGGTCGAGCTTTCGGTGAAAGGCGACCTGGTCTCCAGACCTTATGTCCGCATGACTCTGGAAGTCATGGCGGCGTTCGGCATCGAGGTCGAACCGATCGAGGGCCAGTGCTTCAAGCTCCCCGCCCCGGCCGCCTATCAATCGTGCGAGTACCGAATCGAGCCCGATGCTTCGGCCGCCAGTTATTTCTTCGCCGCGGCTGCCATCAGCGGCGGCCGGGTGACCGTCGAGGGATTGTCAAGGGATAGCATCCAAGGCGACGTGGCATTCGTCGACCTCTTGCAGCGGATGGGTTGCCAGCCGCTTTTCGAACACGACCGGATTACGGTGGCCGCCGGGCCGCTCAAGGGCATCGAAGCGGACATGAACGCCATCAGCGACACCGTGCAGACGCTGGCCGCCGTGGCCTTGTTTGCCGACGGGCCGACCACGATCCGCGGCGTCGCGCACATCCGGCACAAGGAAACCGACCGGATCGCGGCCCTGTCCGCCGAGCTGCGAAGGCTGGGTGCCCACGTGGACGAGCGGGGCGACGGCCTTTGCATCGAGCCGGCCGCCCTGCACGGCGCCACGATCGAGACCTACCAGGATCACCGCATGGCAATGAGCCTCGCGCTGGTGGGTCTCAAGACGCCCGGCGTGATCATCCGCGACCCGGCCTGCACCGCGAAGACCTACCCCAAGTTCTTCGAAGACCTTGCGGGGCTGGGGAGCCGATAGAAATCAGCCGCCGGCTCGCGGGACCCACACCCTCCCCGCCGTCTGCTATACTTGGCTTGCCATGTTCATCCGCAGGCGAAACCCGCTGGATCCGCTGGGCGGCACCGAGACGCCCGAGAGTTACGTTCTCTCAAGGCGGAGGGCGCTCAAGGTGGCCGGCGGAGTTGCTGGAATAGCCGCCCTCGGCGGAGGCGGGTATGCGGGCTGGCAATGGTTTCGCGGTTCCGACGCCGAGGTGATCGAGCGCGGAAACGTCGAACCTCAAGCGGACGGTGCGCTGAGCCGGTTCTTCCCGGCAGATCGCGACCGCCGCTTCACCTACGGTCGGCCCGAGACGGTCGAAGCCGAAGCGGCCCGCCATACCAACTTTTACGAGTTCTCCAGTTTCAAGTCGTCGTGGCGGAATGTCGGAAGGTTCAAGACCGAGCCATGGACGATCACGGTAAGCGGCCTGTGCCGCAATGCCTTCGAGCTGGACATCGGCGACTTCATGGCCCGTTACGCCAGCCGCCTTGTCGAGCGCCAGTATCGACTGCGCTGCGTGGAAACGTGGGCCATGGCCGTCCCCTGGACGGGCATCGAACTGGCCTGGGTGCTCAAGGATGCCGACCCGCTACCGGCTGCAACGCACGTGCGGTTCGTGTCTTTCGACCGGCCGAGCGAGGCGCCGGGCAGGGCCGGCACGCCCGAAATGCCCTGGCCCTACACGGAGGGGCTGACCCTGGCCGAGGCGGCCAACGAGCTGGTGCTGTTGGCGACCGGCATGTACGGACATCCGCTGCTCAAGCAGCACGGGGCGCCGGTGCGGCTGGTGGTGCCTTGGAAATACGGCTACAAGTCGATCAAGTCGATCGAACGAATCGAGCTGGTCAAGAGCCGCCCAACTTCGTTCTGGTCCACGCTCGATCCCGATGCGTATCCCTTTGAGTCGAACGTCGAGCCCGACGTGCCCCGCCCCTGGCCGCAAGACACCGAGCGCATGCTCGGCACGGGCGAAGTGTTTCCCACCCAGCTCTACAACGGCTATGGCCAGTACGTGGCCGACCTCTACGCGGGCTGATCCCGGATGCGGCTAAGCTCCGCACGGCACGCGGAAGCCGCGCTGCCAAGGGCGATGGCACGGAAGCGTGCCCGCTGCGATTTGGGCGCTGGGAGTCGAACGTCAGCGGGGAGGCATCCTGCTGCGTTGATCGGCCATCTCGAGCAATTCCTCGGCCCGCCGCATCAGCAATCCGGAATCAGAAAGCGATGCCTGCGACGCCTGGGGATCGCAGGCCATGAACTGGCCGCGGCAGTGCTGGCATGTAACCCGCCTGCCAAGGTACTCGACTCGGACGTGCAGGCTTCGACCGCAGGTGGGACATTCTTGGACGAAGTACGTCTTCGACATGGCGGTATCTCCTTCTACCGTGGTCCGGCCGCACACCAGACGCCCCAGAGTGTACGAAAGTCAGAAACCGAATTCAATGAAACACGGTCCATCTTTCTCTCAAGCCGCCAAATTATTCTGTGCAACACTCGGCAAGGCAGGTGGGTTAGGCAAACCGGGAAAGAACAAACGGACCCCGTGCGAGCCAGCGTTCCAAAGCGAAGGGCAAGGCCGTCGCCCCTCGCAGTCGGGGATCGCGGTCCCCCGAGCGTTGGCCGCTGGCAGATCTCCCGCAGCGGAGGGTGACAGAAAAGCTCAGCGCGTCCTTACGATCCGCACGTGCTGGAGGCCGTTGTCGACCATCCACTGCAGCCAGTTCTCATGCTCTTCGCTCAGTTCGACCTGAGCCTGGTTCTCGCTGTCCAAGGGCGATACGACGTGCATAACCCCTTCATCCAGCCATATTCGGGCACTGTCGCAACGGATCCAGTACTCGCCCTCGGGCAGGTTGGGGATGCCGTCTTCCCCCGGAATGCTCATGAAATAGGCAATCTCCGTGCGAAAACGGTCCGACATTGTGAAGGGGGCCAGTTCTGGCTTGGTCACTGCGTAAACAAGTGTCGCCATAATGAGTAACCGTCGGGTGCCGTGGGGTCGCCGGGCCGTCTTCGAAAGTGCCCGCCCCCAGACAGTTAACGTAGCAAACGGCCAGGGGTTATCCAAATCGAGCGTATGCTGCCGGTCGGGGGCACCGGGCCGCTGACGTATGGTTTGAATAGGATTCCCGTCGAGCACGCCGAACCCGAGGAGAGGCCCGTCATGCAAGGTCCAACGTCAATAGGCGATCCAGCCGAGATCGGGACACAATCGATGGTGGCGAGCCAACGAGCATCGTTTCCCCGCGGTCGCGCGGCATGGATGGCGCTGTGCGGCGGCGTCGTGGTGCTGTTCGCGCCGGCGAGCCGAGCGGAAGACGCCCAAAAGGCTGGCGGCAAACTTCCTGAGTTTTCGGTGGTGGTCAAGACCGTCGAGAACCACTTTGCAGCGAACGCCAACTACCGCCGTGGCGACATCATCTCGCGGCGTGACGTGACTGCGCTGTTCGAAGCCTTGGAAGAACTGGGTTGGGAGGTGTCGGATCGCAAAGCAATCGAGGAACGGGTGCCTCTTGACGGCGAGTTCCTGGTGACCCAACTGCGGACCCGCGCCGGACGGAAGTTCATGGCCCAGATAGCCGCGATGCCGCAGGGTTACGATCGCCTCGACCGCTTGTCCGCGCTTTCGGATGGAAAGCAAATCGTCCCTAAGCTGATCACCGGCCCCGACGGCTACAAAATGCTCGAATACATGACCAGCAGCGAGGGAGGGCGCGAGCAGGGCCGGATGCTGTCGCGGACCGCGAAAGGCAAAAACTTCAACGAGCCGACCGGCCGCATCTATACCGCGGCCGAGTTGATCGCCCGGCTCAAAGAGAGCTACGCCTCCGCCTAGGAGCCTGAGAAGCCGGCCAGGTCCAGGGCCACTTCGCGTTAACCGCAGTGCGCTCAGTGCGAGCCCATCATCGCAGCCGCCGGGCCGATTCGATCAGCACCGTTTCCACCGGCAGCTTGTCGAACCCGGCCGTATCGTGAACCTCGACGCGCTCCAACTTGTCGAGCACCTCCAGGCCTTCCACCACCTCGCCGAACACGCAAAAGCCATATTCATCCGGGCCTTCGCCCCGGTGATCGAGCGCTGGGTTATCGGCCAGGTTGATAAAAAACTGGCATGTCGAGCTGTCGATGGCGTCAAGCTGCCGGGCCATGGCGATCGTTCCACGCAGATTCTTGCGCCCGTTGGCCGCCTCGTTGGGGATCGGGTAGCGGCCCGGCTTTTCGGCCAGCTCGGGCGTATAGGCGCCTCCCAGCGCAACGTAACCGGCATCCACATGATGGACGATGGTGTTGTTGTAGTGCCCGCCTTCCACGTAGTTCAGAAAATTGGTCACGGTCCGCGGCGCCCGCTCGGCGTCCAGCTCGACGATGATTTCGCCCAGCGTGGTCCGCAGCGTCACTTGGGGGTTATTTCGCCTGCGAGGCGCCCTCGGGCTCGACAGGTTGTTCGCCGCCGCGGCCGTGTCGTCCTCGACGGGCGATCCCGTCTTGGGCCCTTCGCTGCTGCAGCCCGCCGCGGCCAGCGCGATCGACAAGGAAAACGCCCAAATCACTTTGAGGCGGTGCGCCATCGGTGTAGTAGCCTCCATGCTGGGTCGAAACCGGCCCTTGGCACGTGAGGCCGGGGCCGGGAGGGGGTCGTGTACTCGCCCGGCCGCGATTCGTGGGGCGCGGGGCGGCTATCATCGGCGGATTGGCCATTCTCCGCAAGCTCGGTTGTTCCTCCCCTGGCAAGCGGGCGAAACAGGCAGAATAGTCAAATGGCAGTAAATGTGCGTTTTGTTAGAATTAAGGACATGGCGAGCCGCTGGTACTCGATTTCCGTGCTGGTTTTCTGGATCGCCACCATGAGTTGGCTGATCCAGCGAAAGGTGCTGCCCCCCTTGATCGTCGGCGAGCCGCCGACGTACCGGACCATCCTCGCCGACAAACGCTCTGCCGCCGCCGTGGGCTGGACGATCTCCATCGAGGACCAGCCCCTGGGAGTTGCGACCAGCACGCTGCGCCGGCTCGACGACGGTTCCAGCCAAATCCACAGCCAGATGCGCCTGACGCGGCTGCCGCTGGCCGAGTTGACCCCCGGCTGGATGAAGTCGCTGCTGCGGCTGCTCGACGCCGACGCGCGGCTGACGGACCGCACGCTGGCTCTCGATGCCGACAGCCGGTTGGAAATCGATCCGCTGGGCCGGCCGGTCGCGTTCGATTCCAAGGCCACGTTCACCGAGCAGAGGCCACGTCAGCCGCTGCACGATGACGCCGGATCGGGCTTCGACGTCGTGATGCAGGGAGTCGTCGATGGCCGCTACATGAGGGTCAAGCTGAAATCCGGCGATTTCTTCTACAACAGCGACGTCTTCCTGCCGGCCAACGCCTTGATGAGCGACGTGTTCTCGCCGCAATCTCAGTTGCCCGGCCTCCGCGTGGGCCAGACCTGGACGGTGCCGGTCTATAGTCCGCTGGGGCCGCCCGGCAGTCCGTTGGAAATCCTGCAGGCCAGGGTCGAGCGCAGCGAG
>JBBDNX010000038.1:0-8511 GCA_040877345.1 Pirellulales bacterium | reverse complement strand
GATTTCGTGCCGTTGTAGACCGGACGATCGAGCTGCGAGACGAACTTCCACTCCGCTTCGGCCGACGGCTTGGCGCCGGCCGGCAACTCGTCGTCGATCCAGACAAACTCGTGCGGTCCCGCGGGTGCGGTCGAGGCACCGGGCGGCTCGCTGTAGTCGATCTTGGCCAGTTCGGCGGCGATCTGCTCTCGCAACCCAGCCAACTGGGCCTCGAGCGACTTCTGCTGGGCGTCCTGCTGGGGCGTGGGCAGCTTGATGATCGGCGGCGGCGCAATCGCGTTGCCATCCATGGCGGCCTCGGCCACGCCGTTGAAGAAGGCGAACAACTGGTAGAACTCTTTCTGGGTAATCGGGTCGAACTTATGGTCGTGGCAGACCGCGCAGCCGGTGGTGAGCCCCATCCAGACGGTGGAGGTCGTTTCCACGCGGTCGACGGCATAGCGGACGAGCACTTCGTCGTCGATCGAGCCCCCCTCGCTGGTCGATACGTTGCAGCGATTGAATCCCGTGGCGACCCGCTGGTCGAGCGTCGCTTCGGGCAGGAGGTCGCCGGCCAATTGCTCGATGGTGAACTGGTCGAAGGGCTGGTTGCGGTTGAAGGCCTCGATGACCCAGTCGCGATAGGGCCAGAGCGACCGCTCGTTGTCGAAGTGCAGGCCGTGCGTGTCGCCATAGCGGGCCGCGTCGAGCCAGTAGCGTGCCAGGTGCTCGCCGTACCTGGGCGAAGCCAGCAGGCGATCGACGGCCCGCTCGTAGGCGCCTTGGGAGTCGTCGGCCAGGAAGTCGTCGATTTCGGCCGGCGTGGGGGGCAGGCCGGTGAGATCGAGGGTGACGCGGCGGATCAGCGTTTCCTTGTCGGCCTCCGGGGAGGGTTCGAGTCCTTCGTTCTCGAGGCGAGCCAGGATGAAGCGGTCGATTTCGTTGCGGACGAGTTGCTCGTGGGCGACGGCCGGCGGCACGGGGCGCTCGGGCGGGATGAACGCCCAGTGGGCCCGATACTCGCCACCTTCGTCGATCCAGTGCTTCAGGAGCTCGATTTCCTCCGGCTTGAGCGTCTTGCCCGTGGCGGGCGGGGGCATCCGCATGCTCTTGTCTTCGGCGGTGATCCGCTCGACCAGCCCGCTGATCTCGCTATCGCCCGGCACGACCGCCTGGGCGCCGGAGAGCAGCTCGGCCACGGCGCCTTCGCGGGTATCGAGCCGCAGGTCGGCCTGCCGCTCGGCCTCGTCGAAGCCGTGGCACTTGAAGCAGTTATTGGAGAGTATCGGCCGTATGTCGCGGTTGTAATCGACGGTCGGCTCGGCCAGCGCGGACCACGCCGAGCTTGCCAGCAGCGAGACAGCGAACGAACCGCGGGCCAACCAGGCTAAGGAGGGGCGTATCATCAGGCGGGACCTTCGTAACAGGCGGGAACATCTGATTCTACAGCCTCCAGCCCTCCCTGGGAAGCCCCGGAAGGCGGGGCCCGTCGCAACGCATGCGGGTCAACCGCGAGGCACGGCCCTGCACGCCCGGTCGGGTTCAATGAGCTACGCATCTTCCGCGCCGGCGAGTACAATGGTGGAGGTATTCTGACGCCGTTGGGTCAGAGATGGGGAACGATTGATAAGACGCAGTATTGAATCCATCGCTAGAGTCCCAAGTGGAATGCGACGTCGAACATGTACTGTATCGTGGACGCGGTACGTCGCGCGGTGGCAGCACGGGAGTTTGGAATCGAGACCATTAGGGTGCGAGTTTTCCACGAGGGTAGAACCGTCGAGATAAGACGGGTGCCGCTTACTGAGTTGATGTCGCCGAAATCGGAGATACGAAGGGATCGGCGGTTCATGAGGTTTCAGCGGCCCGATGTGGAGGACGAAACTATCGACGTGGAGCGGCACATGCCCTTTAGATACCCGGATGCAACCCGCTGACGGCGGTCGCATTGGTTTCCGTATGAAGGTGAAACATGCCTGAAGTGCAAGATCAGCAGACCACGCGGCTGCTCTTCATTCTTCATCGCGGCTTCGTGGAATCGCGAGCATTGGCGCTCGCCAAACGGGCCGAGCAGCTCGCCGAGCTGGCCGACATCATGGAGATTGTGCCGGGCTACATTCACTGCCCCGACGAGGAAGATTTGGAGATCATTCGCCTCGGGCTCCAGAAGTATCAAGCGAAGTATCCTTCGCATCTCTTCGATTACGTCGGCTACTTGTCGGGCGACGAGCCGGTCGATTGGAACGCGACCGATCCGTCGGAGAAGGCGTGATGGCTCGGGTGGCACTCCACCAAGTTGCATGAAGGGGCCGAACTCCTGCCCTGGCCTCCGCACCGCTCTTCAACCGCTCCACTTTGTCTCTGCGTCAATCCGTCCTCGTTGCTCGTCTCTGCGTCAATCTGCGAATCCGTGGATCCGTGCTCTTTTTCCGGAGCCGATCGACGAACCAGGAACAAAGAGACGAACAGATCCACAGATTACGCTGATTTGCGCAGACCTAAAACTAATCGATGAACAGAACAGCCGAGCCGTGAAGGCTGTGGATCGGTTGGGTCGCCTTCCCCGTTTCTTCGTCTCTGCGTCAATCTGCGAAATCCGTGGATCCGTAGTCTTCTTTCCTAGGCGATCGACGAACGAAGAGACGAAAAGATCGACCCGACACGAGTCACGTTCCGATGGCCAAGGCCATTCGCCAAAGTTCTCGCATCCGCGCGTCGTTGGCGGCGGCCCGGGCCGAGCGCCGCTTGGCGCGCTCCAAGCGCTTGGCCGGCGCAAGCTGGCTGACGCGGTCCTGCTTCAACAGCTTGTCTTCGTCCCGGTACCACTCCAATAACTCGCGCTTGAGCAGGTTCTCCCCCTCGACCATCCGCTCCTCCAGCGCGGCCAGTTGGGCCATGCCGGCCTGCAACTCGTCGCCGTCACCGGCCCCCAACGCGTTACCGGCAAGCGAGACCGCCGCCTGGCCCGTGCTGAAATCGACCAGGTACCGCGCCTTCGGCGTTCCCAGCACGTACTCCTGAACCAGCCAGGGCAAGCCCCGGCGGAACAGGCACATCAAACCATCCGGCCGGCCCCGCTTGTAGTGGGCGTAGAACACGACGCGGCCTTCTTCGTTCCAGATGCGCAGTGGACCATCGCGGCGGGCATCCTCGTAGAACGCCACGATCATGGGCCGCTCGTTCAAGTAAGTCGTTACCGACGGCCCGTGAAGCAGGCCCTTCTGATAGCCGAACAAGCCGCCCGTCTCGCCGTTGGGGTGGAGTTGCATGAAAGGCCCAAACTCCTGCTCGGCGCCCGAACCGCTCTTCAGCCGCTGCACTTCGGCAAGGCTGATATTTACCATCTGGTCCGCGAGCGTGGAACCGGAATCGAGCGCGACCTGGCCGAACGAGCCGGCCTTGGGCAACGTCGACAACGCCACGCGCACCGCCGAGCGGCGGGCCATCAACTCAACGATTGTCGCCGACGAGATGGCGAGCGTCTGCGGCAACCCGTCCTCGGCCCCCCAGGCCGCCATGGCCACCACCTCACCGCGAGCGTTGACGATCGGAGCGCCGCTATCGCCCAATCCGATGGGGACTGTCGTACTCACCCAGCCCGCCGAGGGGTCGAGGCCGTGGAGGCGGTAGCGGACGCGCTCGGCCGCGGCCTGGAGCTGCTGGCGCAGCTCATCGCCCCCGAGCAGCGCAGCGATGGTTCCCTGGCTGGCGGTCACCGGAAACCGATCGGTCGATAGGACCAGGACGGGCTCTCCGACCCGAGCCGCGGCCAGAGCGAGCGGCGCCGGGCCGGGCTGCGGCGAATCAACGCTGAGTAAGGCGAGGTTCTTCCGTCCGGCCAAGGCGACGTAGCCCGACACGGCCGCGGTCCGGCGATTGGAAAAAACGGCGGTGGCCGAGACGGCCTCTTCGATCAAGTGGAACGTGGTGGCGACCGTGCCTTGCTCGTCGACGAGAAAGCCGAGTCCCTTTTCGCGTCCGGATGCGGTCACCACGTGCAGCACGACGACTGCGCCGCCGGCCTGCCGCAGCAGTTTCTCGCTGTCCAGGCCGCTCGGCTCGGGCGGTATCTCGACGGGCGACGGAGTGGATTGCGGCGGCAGCCTGGTTTGTGGCGCTGCCACGGGCAGCGGAGGCGCGACGGACCCGCCGCCCAAGGTCATCTCGCCGGCAACGGGGCCGCCAGCGCTGTCCGGCACGTTTGCCAACCGCCGCGCGCGATCGATCAAAGCCCACAGGCCGACGACAAGCGCCAGCATCGCGCAAGCCGAAACCAGCGCGAGCCGCCGCATGGCGGTGGGCGAGATGCGCACGACCGTCGCGCCGTCGCGAGGCGGTGGCGCACGGCGCGCGGGGCGCGGCGGCGGAGCGGTAAGGGGAGGCGCATCCGGCTGGGGCGGTTCGGAAAGGAGAAGATCGGCCAGATGGTCGCTCTTGGGGTTGTCCACTGCTCGCCGCCTGCTCGGCAACGCGCCACTTTGGCGCAAGAGCGCATTGTCGTATGCTTCCTTGGCGTCGGGATCGAGCAGGCACGACTTTGCCGCCCCGACTTCGAGCACCGTGCGGCGGGCCAGCCGCGCGTGCTCGCCGGCAAGGTGCGGTTCGAGCTTGAGAAGCTGCTGTTTGGCAGCCTGCTCGATCGCCCCACGGCTTTCCTCGAACAGGCTTAGCGCCAGCAGGTGATACTGATTCAGCGGGCGGGAGGGCTCTTCGATCCCCAGCCACTCGGCGTAGGGGTCCATGTCCTGCTGCATCGCGCGCTCCTTTGCATGACGGCGGTCGCAAGTTTCGCGGGCCGCACTGGCCGGCTGCTCGCCTATTGGACCACGCCCCCGCTGCCTCCGCGGTCGAACACCCCCCCGCCTCCTTCCGCGATCGGCATCAAGCGGTACTCGAATCCCTGGCCGATCAATTCGTTCTTCAGGTGCACGAACGAATCGAATGAATCTTCCCAAATCACAACGGCGATGTAATGCCGGCCGCTGTGGAACAGGGACAGCCGGTTGCGTATCGCGGCCTTGGACGGCTCACCGCCATCGATGGGGACCCCCGCATACGGTTTGGGCATCGTCTCGAAGTATTCCAGATTCTCGGCGACAACGACGAACTCGTCTGTGTTCAAACCGGTTCGTGTCCCGGCCGCATCGTAGGTGTGCCAGACGTACAGCCGCCCAAAGCGCACGACCAGTCCCACTTCCAAGCGGGCCGTGGGACGCAAGCGAGGGAGCCGGGCGGCCTGCGAGCGGGAGGCGATTTCCGAATCGAGCGCTTCCTGCGCCGCAATGGCTTGCTCCTGCGCGCCTGCCAGGGATTCATCGAGCTCGTCGAGCTGGCCGGCTGTCTCCTCCAGCCGGGTCTCAATCGAGGCGATCGAATCCAGCAGCGTCGAGCGCTCGGCCGCCAACCGATCCCGAGCTGATTCCAACACCTTGAGATCGGCGATGAGACCGACGTTTTCCGGCCGGGCAAACTGCAGGTGCAACTGGCTCTGTTGGGCTGCCGCGGCCTGGAGGCTTTCCAATTGGGCTTGGGCCTGGGTGACGTCTTTTTGGAGGACTGCCAGCTCGACGGCCGAGACGTTTTCGGCCTGGGTGCTGGGCAGGGCCTTTCCGCTCAAGTGCAAGAGCACGGCGACCAGGATGGCCATGAACAGCACTCCGCCGAACGTGTTGCAGATGGTATCCAGCAACAATTCCAGGCTGCTCGGAGGTGCCTTGCGGCGGCGGGTCATTTGATTCCGGCTCCATCGACGGGATCGATCACGGTTTGACCAGCGCCGATGACGTCGAAGCCGATGTCGAAGCCCAGCGGCTCCAGCGAAGACTGCAATTCCGCGAACAACTCGATTGTGCCCGGCCTGATCAGAAACACGAAGTACTCCGAGCTGCTGGAGCGGTCCGCGACCCAGGCCATGAAGCCGCGCCGCATCGTGGACAGGGAACCATCAAACACCGCGGGCGCTTCGGCGCGGCCGAGGCGCGCCGTGACGATCCGGTCCGGCTGGAGATCGACCAGCCAGGCCCGCTTGGCGTCACCGGGGCTGGGGTTGTAGATCAGCTTGTTCTGCCGCTTGAGCTTCTCGACCCGCTCCAGATCGGCCTGCGCCTCCGCCCGCACGGCGGCCAGCTTGCGGCGGTCGCCGTCGCGAGCGGCACTGCGCTCATTCATCGCAGTCTGGCGGGTGTGGGCCTGGGCCTGCCGCGTTTTCAATTCGGCGATCTCGCGCTCTAAGCGATCGATCTGCTCTTGCGTCGTCTTGCCGCGCTGGCGCAACTGGCTGGGCGTCGCCGCGGCGAGCTCCTCGATCTCCGCCTCGTTACGGGCCAGTTGAGCCTCGAGCCTGGCCGTTTCCGCCCGGGCACTCTCCAGCACTTGCCGCAGGCGTTCGGCCGTCGCGGCCGACTCCGCCGATGGCCCGGGCGAAGCATGCCGCTGGGCCAGCTCGACGGCCAGCAGCAGGGTCAAAAGGATGATGATCGCCGTAACGGACGTGATGATGTCCTGGAATGCGAACAGCGAGAAGGCGGCGGCCTGGTGTCTGCGATGGCGCATGATCAATCCGCCTGTTTTTCAAACGGCATGATGCGCAGGCGGTTGACCACCTGCCGCAGGCAATACTCGCTGCACGCGTCGAGGAATTCCTCTTCTCCCTTCTTGAGGAACGTCAGCCGCAATTGAATGAACAGCGCCGCCACCAGCGCCACCAGGGTGGTCTCGAAGGCGGTGTTCAGACCGGCCGTGACGCCCTGCAGGCTGGAGGCAATCTGGGAAACGTCCGAGGCGGCGGCCAGCACGTTGCCGAAGGCGCCGATGGCGGCCGACAACCCCAGCACCGTGCCGATAAAGCCCAGCACCGGGATGGCCCAGATGAATCCCTGCAAGGTGGAATAACTGGTTTCCATCGACGACTCTTCCAGCTCCGCCTGCGAGCGGAGGATGTCGTCGACGTCCGAGACGCGCCCGAGGTTGCGCAAGTTCGACAGCGCGATCACGATCCGGTTGAAGAGCAAAAAATGCTTGGGATCGTCGACCGTCAGATAGATGCGCTGCAAACAGTCGTCGACCGTGGCCGACGACAGGACGAAGTCCGCCTCGGCGGGCACGACGTCGAAATCGAGTGCCCGCCGCTGGAGGGCCAGTTTCCGACTTTTCAGCCAAAGGATGACCAGCGCCCAGGCCGACAGCCCGCAGATGAAGTAGGGCGTCGGCCCGCGCTCGAAAAACATGGCGGCGAAATGCGTGTGCCTGAGCGGGAGCAAGGCGGCGTAAAAGGCGGCGGTCAGCAGGCAGGCGATCAGGAACGAAAGCCACGTGTTGACGCGTGTATAGCGCGCGCCTCGGAATCCCAGCCGCTGCTCGATGTCGCTCTTGCTCCACGACAAGGGTACTTCGACCGCCAACGCCATGCTGATTTCTCCATGTCCGACTGTGTCAGCCGCTTGCTCCGGCCAGGTTATCGGTCCGATGAGATTACCTCATTAGGCAGGCAGCCTCGAACTAGCGGCAAGTAGAATGATCATCAGCACCACCATAAACGCGATGAACACGATCATGAGAATGCTCACGTAGATCCAAAACGCTTTTATCGCATCCAGCGATGCCTCAAGCACCGCAGTGCTCCTAGCGGATGCGAGTTGGCCGAGGCGGCTGGAGTATTTCAACAACAGCAGGGCGCCCACCGTTGCCATGGCGGCTTGAATTAAGCTGAACAAACCCGAAGCCACGGCCTGCGTGCGGTCGAGATTGATTTCGAGGGCCAAGGAGAGGACGCCGGCGAGGGCCATGAGCGCGGCGTAAACAAACAGCGTGATCGTGATGAACAGGACCCAACCCCGAGAAGCGGTGGCGGCGCGGCACAGGGCCGCCGGCAGTTGCTCGCCGCTTCGCGGCTGCCTGCCCGCGGACTTGCCGGACGGCGGCGAGGAAAAATGCCGGGCCAGTGCGGGAACCCAACCCGCCGCGGTCCACTCGGTCATGCCTTCGTTCCAGACCAGGTCCGTCTCGTTCAATCGCCCGCTCGAAATCAGCATTTCCAGGTAGGAAAGCTCCACCGGCCCCTGTTGGGTGCCCGAGTTGCTGTAGTACCACGACGTGCCGGCAGGCGCCGCGGGCGGCGGGACAACCTGGATACCGGTGGCGGGTTTTGGATCCCGGTGACCAGGATCGATCGCCGGCGATGGAGGGTTGGCGGTCTCGGCCGTGGCTGCCGCCAGGGCGGTGAACAGTTCCGGATACGTGGAGGCACGCACCCAGCTTGCACCATCGCTCGACACCTCGTGGAGCCGGCTGAACTGTCCGCGCCGGGCCAGCGACTGCAGCTTTTCATGATCGTAGGGCCCGAGCACGCGCCCGCGGACCCGTATAAAGAGCTGGACTTCCACTTGCGCACCGCCTTCGTTTCAAGAACCTGATGTCAGCCGCTGGGGCTCCGCCAGATAGACTGGCCGCCCCTCCAGCAACAGCTCCGGCCGCGACGCGTCGAGCTCGATCGACGAGCCGCGCCTCGTCCCCACGCGGATCAACTGAGCCGCG
>JBBDNX010000037.1:0-1592 GCA_040877345.1 Pirellulales bacterium | reverse complement strand
GTCGATATCCAACACCTCAGCCGCAGCTACGGCACCGTCCGCGCCCTGGACGACGTCACGCTCGCCCTGGAGCCCGGCACGATCGGCCTGGTCGGCAACAACGGCGCCGGCAAGTCCACCCTCCTGAAGCTCCTGCTCGGCCTGCTCAAGCCCGACTCGGGCGGCGGCTCGATCCTCGGCTGCGACATCGGCCGTTCCGCCCGCCAGTTGCGCGGCCAGGTCGGCTACATGAGCGAGTCGGCCGCCACCGTGCCGGTGCTCAAGGGAGTCGAGTTCGTCACGCTGGCCGGCGACCTGTATGGCATGCCGCACCGCGATGCCCGCCGGCGGGCCCACGAGGTGCTCGACTACGTGGGCCTGGGCGAGTTGCGCTACCGCCGGCTCGAAGAGTATTCCACCGGCAACGTGCAGCGGCTCAAGCTGGCCGCCGCGCTGGTGCACGACCCGCGGCTGCTGCTCTTGGACGAACCGACCAACGGCCTCGACCCGGCCGGCCGCGCCGCCATGCTGGCACTGCTGGAGGACCTCATCGCCGAAACCGGCAAGAGCGTCATCCTCTGCACGCATCTGCTGGGCGACGTCGAGCGGCTCTGCCGCCAGGTCGTCGTGCTCGATCGGGGCCGCGTGGTCCGCAACGGAACCGTGCAGGAGCTGCGGTCAGCGGCGGGCGACTGCTACCAGCTCGGCTGGCAAGGAGCGGGCGATGCCTTCCTGACCGCTCTGCGAGACGCGGGGGCCGTCGTCGCCCGCCAGGCGGATCACCGTGCTCTGGCCAGCGTTCCGGAAGGCTGGAGCACGGCCCGATTCTTCGAGCTGGCCGCCGCGTCGGACGCGGTGATCGACTTTTTGGCGCCGGACGAAGAGAACCTCGAACGGCTGTTCTTCCGCGTCACCGGGCCGCCCGCCGCCCGCCTCCAGCAGGTGTAGCCTCCTCCGGAACCCGCAAAGAGCGCCCATGCCCATCGACAACGCCCATTATCACGGCTGGCAAGGCAGCTTGAGATCGCCCTGGCTGGCGACGCTGGCACTGGTGCGGGTCGCCCTCCTGCAGGTGCTGCGCCGCAAACTGTATTGGATCGTGCTGGCCTTGGGCTTGGCCCAATTCTTCCTCTACTGGTCGATCATCTACGCCGTGACGCAGCTCGATCCGCCGCCGGCCGCCCGCGAGAGAATGCTGGAAGCTTTCGGCTTCAGCGCCCAGCCGCAGCCTGGCCGCCCAAGCGGCTACATCCTCTTCATGGAGCGGCAAAGCGTGGTGGTCATGATCCTGCTGGCCTTTTCAGGAAGCGTCCTGGTGGGCTCCGATTTTCGGCTCGGCTCGCTGCCGTTCTACTTGTCGCGGCGGATCGACCGGCGGCACTATATCGCGGGCAAGTTGCTGGCCATCGGCGCGGTTGTATCGCTGTTGACCACCGTGCCGGCCCTGATGCTGTTTATCGAGTACGGCATGTTTACGTCGTCCACCGACTACTGGATCGACAACTGGCGGCTGCCCGTCGAGGTAATCGCCTACGGGGCAGTGCTGGCGGCGACGCTGTCCGTGCTGTTGGTCACGTTGTCGGCTTACTTGCAGCGGCTGGCTCCCATCGCGA
>JBBDNX010000036.1:0-1592 GCA_040877345.1 Pirellulales bacterium | reverse complement strand
GCTCGTCAGGACCAGGTCCGGATGGAGGTAGACCACTTCATCCTGGCCGAGCTGGAGAAACGGGGGCTGAGCCTGTCGCCGCCGGCCGATCGCCGCACGCTCGCGCGGCGCGCCAAGTACGACCTGCTGGGCTTGCCGCCGACCTGGGAGGAAGTCGAAGCCTTTGAGAACGATTCCTCGCCTCAGGCGTATGCCGACCTGGTCGAGCGCTACCTTGCCTCGCCCCACTACGGCGAGCGCTGGGGGCGCTATTGGCTGGACGTCGCCCGCTACGCCGACACGAAGGGCTACGCCTACTCCCGCGAGGAGCGGCGGTTCGTCCACGCGCACGCCTATCGCGACTGGGTGATCCGCGCGCTGAACGACGACATGCCCTACGACCGGTTCCTGATCATGCAGATTGCCGCGGACCAGTTCAGCCGGGACGACCCTTCGTCGCTGGCGGCGATGGGGTTCCTCACCGTGGGCCGCCGATTCATCAACGTCATCCACGACATCATCGACGACCGCATCGACGTGGTCTGCCGCGGCACGATGGGGCTGACGGTTTCCTGCGCCCGCTGCCACGACCATAAGTACGATCCGATCCCGACCAAGGACTACTACTCGCTGTACGGCGTGTTCGGCGGTTCGACGGAAGCGATGGTGCCGCTGGAACAGCCGGCCGGCTCGGCGGCGGGCCGGGCTTTCGCCGACGAGTTGCAAAAACGCCGCCGGGCGCTCGACGAGTTGTTCCAGGCGAAGCGGGAGGAACTGCTCGAGCGGCTCCGCGGCATGGCCCCCCAATACCTGGCGGCAGTGCCCGATGTGGCACGACTGCCGACCGTCGAGTTCTACATGACCATGACGGCCGAGGAGATCAACCCAGTCATCGTGCGGCAGTGGCACGCGTATCTGAGCCGTGCGGCCGCGGACGATCCGCTCTTCGCCCCATGGCATGCCTACGCCTCCCTGCCGGAAGCCGAGTTCGCCGTGCGGGCGTCAGGCGTTATGGAGCGCCTGGCCGCGGCGGGCCTGGCAATCAACCCGCTCGTGGCAGCCGAGTTCAGCGGCCGGCCGCCCAATTCCATGGCCGACGTCGCGCAAAGGTATGGCCGGCTGCTCGGTGAGGCCCATGCGGCCTGGCGAAAAACGCTCGAGACGGCCACCGCCGCCGGGACGCCGCCGCCGGCCGCGCTGGCCGATCCAGCGCAGGAGGCGCTGCGGCAGGTCCTCTACGCGCCCGGCTCGCCGGTCAATCTCCCGCCATTGACGCCGGCCGAAGCGGAGTTCTTCTTTGCCGAGCAAGCCCGCGAGGCGCTGGGCCAGGCCCAGGCGAAGATCGACCAGTGGATCGTCGAGGCCGACGGGGCGGCGCGGCACGCGATCATCCTCGAAGACCGCGCCTCGCAGCAGAACCCGCGGGTGCTGGTCCGCGGCAGTCCCAAGAACCTGGGCGCCGAAGTGCCGCGCCGGTTTCTCGAAGTGCTGGCCGGGCCCGACCGCCGGCCCTTCGAGCACGGCAGTGGGCGGCTGGAGTTGGCCCAGGCGATCGCCAACTGCGACAACCCCTTGACCGCAGAACCCCTTGGCAAATCGGGCGGTGCATCGGC
>JBBDNX010000035.1:0-1595 GCA_040877345.1 Pirellulales bacterium | reverse complement strand
CCTACCAGGTGTTCTGGTTCTTCCGCGGCAAGAGCGAACTGGAGCCGCTCGAGCCGGGGGCCGACGGCCTCTTCCGCTCCGCCGTCTTTCCCGGTTTATGGCTGGACCCGAAGGCGCTCGGAGAAGGCAACCTGGCCGCCCTGCGCGCCGCGGTCGATGAGGGCCTATCGACGCCAGATCACCAGGCCTTCGCCGCTCGGCTCCGCCAGGCCGGCCCACGGTGACGCGCCTCGTTAGCGCTGCCTCACGCGGAGCGTGAGGGCTACTTACTTGTTAGCGCCGCATCGTGCCGGCGTTCTTCAAGGCCGAGTGCTCACCGAGCTGCTCTTCCAGCTCGTCCAGGTACGGCCCCAGCACTTCGTGGATTTCCCGGGGCATGATCGGATCGGCCCGGTCGAGCAACAGCGCGATGTAATAGCCGCTGCGCGATTCGAGGACCATCTGCCGCCCGCTCGCCGACAGCGTCACGGCGAAGAACGTAATCGCCACGCACAACAGCACCCCCTTGGCCGCCCCGAACAGCCCGCCGATCTGCCGGTCGAACTCCTTGAGCTTTACCCGATCGATCACGCCCGACACCAGGCGGAACGCCATCCAGATCAAAAGCGACGTTCCCAGGTACAACAGCAGCATGGCCACGAAGCGGTTCCAGGGCTCGCGCTCGCTCAGATAGGGCGCCAGCGTCCCGCTGAACTTGAGCGCCACCAGGTAGCTGACCACCAGCGAGCTGAGCGAGGCGAGCTGCCAGGCCATTCCCTTGAACGCGCCGAACAGCGTCGCCCCGACCAGGACTGTCAGCATGGCAATATCGTAACTCTGCATGCATTTACCTCTCGCGCACGCCCAACGTAGCAGGCACACGCCGTGTGCCGTAGCTTGCTTTGCTTAGTGCCAGCCAGACTCCGTTGTGGCCGCCAAGTATAGTACCGCCCGCGGGCCCGGCGAAGACCAGTCCAGCGTCCCCGCGCTGCTCTTGGCCGGCCGAACCATTTCCGCTACAGTTCGCCCCGCCGGCGCTGGCCAAAACCGCACCAGCCGCAGGTCCTATTCCTCCTTCGTCTTTCGTCCTTCCTCCTTTTCCCCTATGGCCGGCTTCAAGACGCACATCACGACCAGCGGTTTGCTCGGCCTTGGATACGGCGGCCTGGCGTTGGCCATGTTCGACGTGCCGCCGTCGACCTGCGTCCTGGCCGGCTGCCTGTGCGGGGTGTCGGGGATGCTCCCCGATCTGGACAGCGGGCCCGGCGTGCCGCTGCGCGAAAGCCTGGCCTTCGCCGCCGCCGTGGTGCCCATGATGATGATCGACCGGGCCCGCCACATGGGCTTGTCGTTCGAGATGATCGCCCTGGCCGGCAGCCTGCTCTACTTGCTGATCCGCTTCGGGCTAGGTTGGGCCCTGCGGAAGTACACCGTGCACCGCGGCATGTTCCACAGCCTGCCGGCCGCGCTGATCGCCGGCGAGATCGCCTTTCTCGTCTGCAGCTCGGGCGACCTGACGATCCGCTACTACAAGGCGGGCGCCGTCGTGCTGGGATTCATGTCGCACCTGCTGCTCGACGAGCTGTACAGCATCGAGTGGTACCGCGGCCGCCTGC
>JBBDNX010000034.1:0-1598 GCA_040877345.1 Pirellulales bacterium | reverse complement strand
CATGAGCGACTCGCCAGAGTTCTGGCCGTGCTACGCCGAAGGGCGGCACGCGGGGGCGGGTGGGAGCGAAAGACAGCAAATAACATGATTCTGCTCTTGGACAACTACGATAGCTTCGTGCACAACCTGGCCCGCTATTTCGAGCGGCTGGGCCAGACGACGCTCGTGGTGCGCAACGACGCCATCGACGCGGCCGGGGTGCTGGCATTGGCTCCGCGGGCCGTCGTGCTGTCGCCGGGTCCCTGCGCCCCGGAACAGGCGGGCTGCTCGCTCCAAGTTGTCCGCGCGCTGCACACCAGGCTGCCGATGCTGGGGGTCTGCCTGGGCCATCAGGCAATTTGTGAGGCCTTGGGCGGGCGAGTCACACGGGCCGTTCAAGGAGTCCACGGCGATGCATCGACCGTGTTTCATACGGGCCGGGGAATTTTTGCCGGGTTGCCCAGCCCGATCGAAGCCTGCCGCTACCATTCGCTCGTGGTCGAGGAGCAGTCGCTGCCGGAGTGCCTGGAGGTAACGGCCCGCACGGCCGACGGCGTCGTGATGGCCGTCGAGCACCGCGACCTGCCGGTCGTCGGCGTCCAGTTTCATCCCGAATCGATCCTGACGGAGTGTGGCTACCAGTTGCTCGGCGCATTTTTGCGGTTGGCCGGATTGGAGGTGCGCGAGCTGCCGTCGTTTGCCAGCGAGCGCGCCGAAGCAAGCGCACCGCGACGTCTGCCCGACCGCCCGGTGACCTTTTGACTTGAGAATTATCCTGGAAGGCATTTTTACGCCGCGCGAGATGCCAGGCGGCCGAATTGCTTCGCAGTTTTTATTAAAAGTGCAGTATTAAAAAGATGATCCTGGAAGGCATTGTGACCACGGTCAACGACGGCGGCGGCGTGAACGTTTCGCCGATGGGTCCGCTGGTGACGGCCGAGATGCGCGAGCTTGTGCTGCGGCCCTACCAGACTTCGACCACGTATCGCAATCTCAAGCGGACCGGCCAGGGAGTGTTTCACGTGACCGACGACGTCGAGCTGCTGGCCCGCTCGGCAATCGGCCAGGTCGACCCGCCGCCCGAGATAATGCGGGCCGAGAAAGTCGACGGTTGGATCCTGGCGGGCGCCTGCCGCTGGTATGCCTTTCGGGTGCGCGAGCTGGACGATCGCGAGCCGCGCACGACCATCGTCGCCGACGTGGTGGACCGCGGCCGGCTGCGCGACTTTTTCGGTTTCAACCGGGCCAAGCACGCGGTGGTGGAGGCGGCGATCCTGGCCACGCGCACTCATCTGCTGCCGGCCGACGAGATCCACGCCGAGTTCGCCCGGCTGGCCGTGCTGGTGGAAAAGACGGGAGGCGACGAAGAGCGGCGAGCATGGGCCCTGCTCGAACGGCACATCCGCCCGGCGATCGGCGAGGGTTGAGCGATGTCCGCCCAACGGGTCCACGTCACTGCTCCCAGCCGTCTGCACTTCGGCATGCTGGCCTTTGGGCAGGCTGGCGCTCGGCAGTTTGCCGGCGTGGGGGCGATGATCGACTCACCCGGCGTGCGGCTCTCGATTGCGCCCGGCGACCGCCTCGAGTACTGGGCCGTCGCCCATGACCGCAACGACGTC
>JBBDNX010000033.1:0-1598 GCA_040877345.1 Pirellulales bacterium | reverse complement strand
TGTTTCCCGAAAGCGACGGAAAATGGCGGGCCACAATTGCCGAGGTCCGCGCCAGCGGCACGTACTATGCCCGCGGCCATACGGCACGCAGCCATCGCTTCGCCATCCAGGTCATCACCGTCCCGCGGATCAGCGAAGTCCGCTGGCGCGTGACGCCGCCCGCCTACACGCACGACGGCGCCTACGAGGGGCCGATGCCCCAGGGCGGCCTGGCCGGGCTGCCCGGCACGCAGGTCGAGGTCTGGGCCAAGAGCAACCGGCCGCTCTCCGGCGGCTCGCTCGATATCGCCAGCGGCAGCCAGCGGGAGCGTGTCGCCCTGAGCGCCACCGCCACGGCAAGCCAGGAGGTGTCGGGCCGATTCGAAATCCGCCAGGCGGGCAAGTTCAGCTTGAACGTGACCGACGTGGCCGGGCAGCAGGCGCGCGAGTCGTTCCGCGGCAGCATCACGCTCCTGTCCGACGCCAGGCCCTTCGTCCGGCTGCTCGAACCGCCGGGCCAATCGCTGGCGACTCCAACCGCCACGCTCCCCGTGGTCATCTCGGCCGAGGACGATTATGGCCTGTCGCGCGTGCAATTGTTCCGCAGTCTGAACGATTCGCGGCCATTGCCCTTGGACCTGCCGCTCGATGCACCGCACGTTCGGCGCTGCGAGCAGGGCACGTACCTGCCGTTGTCCGCCTACGGGCTGGAGCCGGGCGACGTGATCAAGCTGTTTGCCCGCGTCGAGGACAACGACCCGGCGGGCGCCAAGGGCTCCGAATCGACCGTGGCCGTGGTGCAGATCATCGCCCACGAAGATTACCAGCGGATGGTGCGTGCCCGCGAAGGGATGCAGGTCTTCCTCTCCAAGTACCAGCAGGCCCAGCGCCGCTTGGAGTCGCTGGCCGATGAGGTCCAGGGACTGCAAAAAAAGCAGAAACAAGAGGCCAAGGACCCCGAACACGCCGAGGCCCAGCGCGAGGCGCTCGCCCGCCTGGCAAAGCAGATGCAAACCGACGCCGAGGCCATCCGCAAGTCGGTCGAACAGCTCCTGCCCTACGACCTCGACCGGTCGTTGACCAAAGAGCTCGAAAGGCTGGCCGACAAGCTGGACCGCCTCTCGAAAGAGGCCGAGCAACTCGCCTCGCAAAGCGATCTGAGCGACGAGGAGAGGGCCCGCCGGCTTAAAGAGCTGCTCGACGAGCTCAACGCCGAGAAACAGGACTTCCAGGAGCAGGTCACCCAGCCGCTGGAGCAACTGGCCGACATTTATCCCTTGCTCGAAGACGAGGCCCGCTTTGTCGAGCTTACCCGCCGCCAGCGCGACCTGGCCGAGCGGATGGCCCCGCTCAAGGGACGCGATCAGCTCGACGATCCCGCGCTGAAGGCCCGCATGCGCGACCTCGAAGACGAGCAGCGGCGACTGCGCGAAGAGCTCGGCGAGCTGCTCGACGACATCGAAACCCACGCCGCGCGGCTGCCCGACAGCCCGGAGCTGGCCGACCTCGTGGCCAGCGCCCTGGAGTTCGCCGACGCCGTCCGCTCCAGCGGCGCGTCGGAGGCCATGGCCGCGGCCGAGACCGGACTCGCCCAGTTCTCCGGCACCACGGCCCACGCC
>JBBDNX010000032.1:3623-8606 GCA_040877345.1 Pirellulales bacterium | reverse complement strand
TGACGCCGAACGGGGCGTGCTCGATGACCGCCAAGCCGTGGTCGCCGCTGAACACTTCGCTCCGCAGGAACTCGACCCCGGGCGTGCGCTCGCCCAGCGTCTTGAGCTTTTCGATCTTGTGCTCCAGCCGCCCGATTTTGGTCTCTTCCATCTCCATCGTCCCCAGCTCGACGCACTGGTCGATCGAGATCCGGCGGATGTGGTCGATCATCCGCTTGCGGTCCGCGATCGACATCTCCGAAAGCCGCTCGAAGGCCTCGGTGGCGGCCGCGACCGCCTCGTCGACGCTCGTGAAGATGCCGTGCCGCCCCTGGTAGCCCCGGCCGTTATGCGCCGGAGGCACATTCCCCATTCGGGCCAGTACTTCCTGGACAACAGTGCGAATCAGGGTTTCGGTGGCTTGCATGGCGCTGGAAACTCCGCTGGGTCGATTGACTATCTAAAGAACTACTCGCGCTGGGCGTTCTGGCTGTTGAATACGCAGTGCTGATCCACGTGCACCGTATCGACGATGCCCACGATGACCGCGTCGACGGGCAGGTTCTTGGTTTCGGGGGTCTGGCGGGCGCTGGAGCCTTGCACGATCAGCACGTACTCCCCTTGCCCGGCCCCGACGGTGTCGACCGCCACGAACGTGCGGCCCGTGCTCACCAGGTGAGCGCGGTCCTGGGGATCGACCCGGTACGGCTCGACGACGAGCAGCTTGTGCCCCACCATCGACGACACCTTCTGGGTGGCCACCACGCTCCCGGTTACCTTGGCGACGAACATTTTTCAGCCTGCTTCCAATAGTTGTCTGGCTTGCCGGGCCACCACGAGCTCTTCGTTGGTCGGCACGACCCACACCTGCGTGCTGGCGCTGCCGATTGAGCACTCGCCGCTGGCTTGTGCGTTGCCCGGCTCGTCCAGCTCGATGCCGGCGAACTGGAGATCCCGGCAGACCCGGCTGCGGACCTGGGCCGAGTTCTCGCCGATCCCGCCCGTAAACACGACCACGTCGGCGCCGGCCAGCTCCACCAGGTACGCGCCCAGGTAGTGCCGAATGGCGCCGACAAACACCTCCAGCGCCAACTCGGCCCGCTTGTCGCCCCGCGCAGCCGCCTGCTCCAGATCGCGCACGTCGCCGGAAAATCCGCTCAAGCCCAACAGCCCGCTCTTCGAGTCCAGCGCCTTGAGAACTTCTTCGAGCGACTTGCCGGTCCCGCGCATGATGACCGGCAAGGCGAACGGATCGAAATCGCCGGCCCGGTTGTTGTGTGGCAGCCCCGATTGCGGGCTCATCCCCAGGCTGTTGGCCACGCTTTTCCCCGCCCGGATCGCGCACAGCGAGCTGGAGCCGCCCAAGTGGCAGGAGATGATCCGCAGGTCCTGCCGTCCCAGCAGCTCGGCCGTCCGGCCGGCAATGTAACGGTGGCTCGCTCCATGAAAACCCCAGCGTTGCACCTGGTGCTCGCTGGCCCACTCGTATGGCACGGCGTAGTAGCGGTGGCGGTCAGGCATGGATTGGTGAAAATCGGTCTCGAACGCCGCCACCAGCGGGATGTCCGGCAGTTTTTCGCTCAACAGCCGCATGGCCCGGATGTAAGGCGGATTGTGCGCAGGCGCCACGTCGTTCATTTCTTCCATGGCCGCCAGCACCTCGGCCGTCACCCGCTGGACTCCGCTGTACCGCCCGCCGTGCACCGCCTTGAATCCGATGGCCGCCACTTCCGATGCGTGGCCCAGGCAGCCGGCGTCCGGGTCGGTGAGCTGCTCCAGGCAGCGCCGAACCGCCACGGCATGGTCCGGCACGGCGCCGGTCGCTTCCATCCGCCGCCCGCCGATCTCGACGAAGCTGCGGCTTTCTGCCGTACCGATCCGCTCGGTGCCGCCGCGCGCCACCTGCCGCTCGCCGGTCATGTCGAACAAACGGAACTTGAAGCTGGTCGAGCCCAGGTTGGCCACCAGGATCTTCATCGAGAGGTCCCTTCCCTCATCCAAAGCCTGACGGCCGCCTACGAAAGGTACGCCTTGACCAGTCCCTCCGCCGGCCGCGGAATCACGTGGCTGGCGGTCAGCTCGCCCACTTGCGTGGCGGCGCTGGCGCCTGCTTCGACCGCCGCCCGCACGCTGCCCACGTCGCCCCGCACCACGGTGGTCACCAGGCCGCCGCCGATGGCGATCTTCTTCACAATCTGCACGTTGGCCGCCTTGGCCATCGCATCGGTCGCTTCGACCAGGGCCACCAGGCCTTTGGTTTCCAAGAGTCCAATGGCGTCACTGCTGTTCATTGCAATCGGGTCCCTTCAAAAATGGTTCGATTCCTCTTAACCGCGTAATCACTTGCCCGCCGCTGCCTTGGGCATCGCCGGTAGAACGACGCCCAGGTCGTCGTGCGGCCGGGGGATGACCTGCACGCTGAGCACCTCGCCAATCCGGCCCGCCGCCGCCGCCCCCGCGTCGGTCGCCGCCTTCACCGCCGCCACGTCGCCGGTGACAAACGCCGTCACCAGGCCGCTGCCCACCTTGTCCCAGCCGAGGAACTCGACGTTGGCGGCCTTCATCATTGCGTCGCTGGCCTCGACCAAGGCCACGAAGCCCTTGGTCTCGATCATGCCCAGCGCTTCCATTGCTTTTGCCATGAATTTCTTTCTCCGGAAAACGGATAACGGGAACAACTCTTCGTCGAGGGTCGCCTCGGCGTTATTGCTTCAAAAGTTCGACTTTCCAGGCGTGATCCAGGTCGGCCGCGTTGCCTTCGTCGGTGTCCAGGTGGACCTCCAGCTTGCTGGTGGCGTCGGCCCGCACCAGCAAATCGCGGAAGACGACGGCGCACGACGAGTCGATCCGCAGGCTCATGCGGTCTCCATTTTTCACGCCGTACCAGGCCGCGTGTTCCTGGTTCATGTGTACGTGCCGTTCGGCGCGGATCACGCCTTGCTTCAACTCCACGACGCCGGCCGGTCCCACGAGCACGCAGCCGGGCGTGCCTTCGATCTTGCCGCTGGGGCGGACCGGCAGGTCAATGCCCAAGGAAATGCCGTCGGTAAAGGCCAGCTCGACCTGGCTGTGAGGCCTGGTCGGCCCCAGCACGCGCACCGAGGGGAGCATCCGCCGCCGCGGGCCGACCACCGCCACCGTTTCCTCGGCGGCATAGAAGCCATCCTGGTACAGGTCCTTCATCGGCGTCAGCTTTCTGCCGGGACCGAACAGCGTTTCGACGTGCTCGTCGGTCAAGTGCAGGTGCCGGGCGGAGATGCTCACCACCAGCTTCGGCTCCGCGCCGTCGAGCGGGGCCGCGCGCGCCAGCACGATCTCGCGGACGATGCGCTCGATCGCCGAACGGTCCAGCGTGCCGGCCATGCTCATCGCCAGGTCCTCATGTTTGCATTTCCCATTGCTCAAGCCTTGTCGGCATCGCCGGCAATCACCAGGTTCACGCCGGCGGCGTCGATCTTGCTCTGCCACGCCTCGCTGATGCCCTGGTCCACCACCAGGTTGTCGATCGCTTCTAGCGGGCAGAGCAGGGCCAGGCTCTGGCGGCCGAACTTCGTGCTGTCGGCCACGACGATCACCTCATCGGCGGCCTTCATCATGGCCTGCTCGGTCTCGACCAAGAGCAGGTTTGAGTTGAAGAACCCCCGGTCGTTGACTCCGGCGACGCTCAGCACGGTCCGGCGCACGTTGAGGGCCGAGAGCATTTCGTTGGCGTAAGGCCCCAGCGACACGCCGGTTCGCGGATACACGTAGCCGCCCACCAGCACCAGGTCGGTGTTCGCGCTGGAGGCAAACAGGTTGGCGACGGGCAGCGAGTTGGTCACGATCTGCAGCGGCCTGCCCACCAGCAAGCGGGCCACCTCGTAGGTTGTCGTTCCGCCGTCCAACAGCAGCGTGTCGCCATCTTCGATCAACTCCGCCGCCCGGGCGGCGATCAAGCGTTTCTTGTCCCACTGGCCCGGCTGCCGCTCCTCGAAATGGGGCAGCTTGGGCGAGGTGCCGGTGTAAAAGACGCCGCCGTGGGTCCTCTTGGCACTGCCGGATTCCTCCAGGTGATCCAAATCGCGGCGAACGGTCGATTCAGACACTTGCAGCTCGCCGGCGAGGTCAGGCAATGCCACAAACCCTTTTGTTCTAACTAGTTCCAGCAATCTGTTTCGTCGTTCTTCAGCCAACATCCGCGTCACCATCCAGCGCGTTTCTGCACGTCCTTGGTCAGATTTGTCATGATTATGACCGCATTCCTGCGTGATTGCAAGCACTCTATGAAAAATAGTGACGGAATTATTTCAATACACAGCCCAGCGATGGCGTAGTACGCGCAGAACCGCGCATTGACGTGGCCTGGTTGAGCGGCCCGGTACACTAAAAGCGAAGCGGGGTTGACCTTTACGCTTGACCAGCCCATTTTGCCGGCCAAGAACATCTGCGAGCGCTTTGCCGATGGCTACGGTGCTTTCTCTCCGCCGAACGCTCACCGAGCGGCCCCGGCTGCCCTCGGTGCCCGATGTGCGGCTACGGAACTATGCCGGCCCGGCGGACATCGAAACTTGGCTCGAGTTGCGGCATCGCGCCTTCGCCCGCGAAAAAGTGGGAGTGCGTCGTTGGGACCCCTCCGATTTCGAAAGCGAGTTCCTGGCGAAGCCATGGTGGTCGCCCGAACGGCTCTGGTTCGCCGAGGCCATCACGCCTCGTAAAGTAGCAGGCGCACCCGGTGTGCCGTCTGGCGAGCCGGCCGAGGCGATCGGCACGATTTGCCTGGCTCAGCGGGGAGCCGGTGAGCATGGCCGGCCGGCGGTCCACTGGCTGGCGGTGCTTCCCGTCTGGCGCCGCCGCGGAGTCGGGCGGCTATTGCTGGCAGCGTTGGAGGCCGCCTGCTGGGACGCCGGCCACCGGCAAGTCTTCCTCGAAACGCACGCCCAATGGACCGCCGCCCTGCGCTTTTACGAAAGCCGCGGCTATCGCCCTCAGTAGCTGGCATACTCACGCTGGTGCCACGGCTTGGAG
>JBBDNX010000032.1:0-3613 GCA_040877345.1 Pirellulales bacterium | reverse complement strand
GTCCGCGAGAAGCAGTGTCGCCCCGAGGTGAGTGGCACAATTGCACGAGCCGACGGTCCACTCCGTGTGCCTGCTACTTCAGCGCTGCCGCAGGCGGTAGCGAAACCCGCCGACTGGATTGCGCTCGCGGCTCAATGCGAAGCGACCGTTGAGGACAGGCGAAAACTGGTAGCCGTCGGAATCGGCGTCGGCAGGCGAGTACTGCTTCGCGCCGCGCACCAACAGCTCAAATGCAATCTCGTCCCCCCGGGCATCGATCAACCAGTATTCCCGGACACCGGCCTCGAAGTAGCGCTGGCGCAGGAGCACGGTGTCCTTGCGCACCGAGCTATTGCTGACGATTTCGACGACCAGGTCCGCAGCGCCGACCACTTCGACCAGACGCGAGCTGCCCTTGACGTATTCGCCATAGCGGACTCGTCCCTGGCGCAGGCTATCCCAACTGCAGAACATCATGTCCGGTTCAGTGGCCAACGCGGCTTCCGCACAAACCAGCAAGGCGCCGTCGGATAGCAGGTCGCCGAGATCGTGCTGCTCTATATAGAGCCACAAATGGCCATGGAGGTGGCTTTTCAGCTTGTTGTGCGTTTCCAACTCTTCGGGGCTCATGTCAATCTCGACTTCGCCGGCGATGTATGCCGCTCGGAGGCGTTCGGGAAACTCCTCAGAGTGGATCCATGCCCGAAAGCGCTCCATTTCAAAAACATCAGCGGGAATACGCAACCGCTCTTCCACCACCAGTGCAGGAACCATTTTTACCACCCGGTCAGGATTCTAAGCCGAATGCCCTTGCAGCCCTCTTAATTGTACTCCAGGAGGTCCAGGAAAGGAGTGGAAAGCAAGCAGATCATTTCCTCCGTTCAGCCTTCGCGGCCGACCGCACACTCCGTGCGCCTGCTACTTTACCAGCACCCGGCGGCCGTCTACCTGAAGCTTGCCGGAGGCGAGCAAACGCAGGGCCTCGGGATAGGCCTGGCACTCGGCCTCGAACACGCGGACGGCCAACGTCTCGGCCGTGTCGTCGCCGGCGACCGGCACGGCACGCTGCAGGATGATCGGCCCATGGTCGTACTGGTTGTCGACAAAGTGCACCGTGCAGCCGCTCAGCTTGGCGCCGTACTCCAGCACCGCCTCGTGGACGCGGGGGCCGTAAAAACCCCGGCCGCAAAAAGCCGGAATCAAGGCCGGATGGATGTTCAGCACCCGCAGCTCGAAGTCGGCCGGGATCGGCACGAACTTGACAAATCCGGCCATGGCGACCACGTCCGGTTCGACGGCCCGGCAGGCCCGAAACACGGCCGGTCCAAAAGCCTCGCTGCTGGCAAAGCGCTCCGGCTCGATCACTTCGGTTGGGATGCCTGCCTGCCGGGCAACGTCCAGACCACGGGCCTCGCCGCTGCTCGACACGACCAGGTCGATGCGGGCGTCCAGGCGGCCGGCGGCAATTTGCTCGATCAGGTTCTTGAGCGTGGTTCCGGCGCCGGAGATCAGCACGGCCAGCTTGAGCGGAGAGCGCGGCGGAAAGTGGATCACGCCTGTTTCCTCGGCCCCTCGGCCACGCGAACGTACAGCGTCAGCTTATGGCCGCCCAACAGCATCTCGACCCCTTCGGCGCCGGCCGGCGGCTCGCTGCCCAGCTCGACCGCCAACGTTTCGGCCATGATGTAGTCCTTGAACTGCTCTATGGCCGAGCGCAGCTCTGCCGACTCGGTAACCGCGGCCAACGCGATCCGGTCGGTGTACTGGCAGTTCAAATCCTTGCGGCGGTTCTGGATGGCGCGGACCAGGTCCAGGGCCAGCCCCTCGCGAATCAGCTCGTCGGTCAACTCGGTCGAGAGCACGACCACTGCCAAAGGGCCTTGGGCGGCAGCCCAGCCCGGTTTGGCCTGCAAGCGCACCTGCAAATCCTCGGAGTCGAGCGTGACCGGCTCGCCATCGACGTCCAGGTGCACCTCGCCCAGAGCTTCGAGCTCGGCCAGCAGCCCGGCGGCCTCGGCCGAGGCGAGCGCTTGCCGCAAGGCCGGCAGCCGCTTGCCCAGTCGAGGCCCCAGCCGCTTGAGGTCGGGGAGCACCGTGTAGCTGATGTACTGTTCGGCCCGCGCGGCAAACTCGACCTGCTTGACGTTGAGCTCCTCGCGGATCAGAGCGGCGTGCTCCTCCAGCCACTGCTGATGCGTGGCGTCGGCCAGGATGACCTCGACCTTCGACAGCGGCTGGCGGACCTTGAGCTTGGCCCCCATGCGGGCACTGCGGCCCAGCGACACGATCTGCCGGACAGTTTCCATTCGTTCCGAGAGCCGTTCGTCAATGGCGTCCGGGTTCCCGGCGGGATAATCGCACAGGTGTACGCTCTCGGACGTCCGGCCGGCGCTGGCCGCCACGGCGAGATTCTGCCAAAGGACCTCGGCCAAGAAAGGGACGAAGGGGGCCACCAATTTGGCCGTGGCCAAGAGGCACTCGTACAGCGTCCAGTAGGCATCGAGCTTGCCGGCGGACGGCTCGCCGGCCCAGAAGCGTTCGCGGCTGCGGCGGACATACCAGTTGGAAAGGGCGTCGACAAAGGCGGTAATCCGGGCACAGGCGGCGAAGTTGTCGTAGGCATCCATGCGCTCGGTCACGGCGGCCGCGGTGCGGTGCAGCTCGCTGGTGATCCAGCGGTCGAGCTCGCTGCGCTCGGCGATCGGCCGAGAGCCACCGCCGGCCCGGAGCACGTCCGTATCGAGCTGGCCGAGCTGCCCGGCCAGCGAACCCAACGGATCGAACCCGTCGATGTTGGCGTAGATCACAAAGAAGCTGTATACGTTCCAGAGCCGCAGCAGGAACTCCGGGATGCTGTCCTTGATGGCCTGTTCGCTGTAGCGGATCGACGTCCAAGGCGGCTGGTTCGCGAAGAAGTACCAGCGCAGCGCGTCGGCCCCGGAGCGATCGAAGATTTCCGCCGGCTCGCGGTAGTTCCGCAGGCGCTTGGACATCTTCTGGCCGTCTTCGCCCAGCATCAAACCGAGCACGACGCAGTTGCGGAACGGGTGCGGGTACTCCTTCGGTTCCACGATGCCCGGGTCGTCCGCCTGGCCGAACAACAGCGTGCTGATGGCCAACTGGCTGTAGAACCAGCCGCGTGTCTGGTCGAGGGCCTCGCTGATAAAGTCGGCCGGAAACTGCTGCTCGAACCTCTCCACGCCGGCGTTGGGATAACCCCATTGGGCGAAGGGCATGGCGCCCGAGTCGTACCAGCAGTCGATCACCTCGCTGACCCGCCGCATCCGCTTGCCCGGCGCCTTGGGCGAGGCATAGGTCACGGCGTCGATGTACGGCTTGTGCACCTTGAGATGCTCGGAGAGGCCCGGATTCACGCGCTTGGCCGCCTCCCACGCCTCGGTGCCGCGCACGTCCGGCTTGGCCAGCAGCTCAGCGTAATCGGCCACCGCCTCCATGTGGCCCGTCTGCTCGCAGACCCAGATCGGCAGCGGGGTGCCCCAGTACCGCTCGCGCGAGAGGGCCCAATCGACGTTGCTCTCCAAAAAGTTGCCGAAGCGGCCCTCCTTGATGTGCTCGGGCAGCCAGTTGATGCGGGCGTTGTTGGCCAGCATCTCCTCCTTGAACCGCGTGGTGC
>JBBDNX010000031.1:0-8645 GCA_040877345.1 Pirellulales bacterium | reverse complement strand
GGCCAGTTGTCCCTTTTCCCCTGGAGCGAAGGTGCATTCTTCGACTCCCGATGTTTGCTTGAAAGCATGGACGAAGCCTGCCAGCGCCCAATCGAGCTGCACCGCGCCGGCATCCGCCATCTGTGGGGAATCCACCACAGTCTAGTACGGGGCGGCTTGTCAGTCTAACCTAGGCGGACCGGCCATCGCAACAAAATACATACAACGTCTCGCTAGACTGCCCGTGCCTGTCACTGGGCGGGCTGGCGCCAGGCTTGGCCGTAATGCTCGGCGTAGGCGATCCGGTCGAGGGAGAATCGTCCGGGATAGGGCTTGTCGGGCGGCTTGACGCGGCCGATGGCCAACAGGGCGACGACCTCGGCCTCGTCGGGGACGCCGAACTCGCGCTTGACGCCGGCCGCGTCGAAACCCTCCATGGGTGCGGTGTCGAAGCCGTACGATTCGGCGACGAGCATCATGGTCGTGACGGCGATCATGACGTGTCGGTTGACCCAGACAGGCATCGGCTGGTGCGCGAGGAAGTCGAAGGCGCCTTGCTTGTACCGCTCGACGTTTTCCAGCCGGCCGGCGCCGCGCTGGGCGGCCTCGCGGAAGACCTCGTCGGCGCGCTCTTTCCACTCCTCCTTCATGCCCAGGGCGATCACAACCACCGGCGCTTCGGCCACTTTGGCCTGGTTATACGCGACGCGCATCAGCCGTTTGCGGTTCTCCGGGTCGCGGACGATGATGAATCGCCACGGTTGAAGGTTGTATCCCGAGGGCGCTTGTGCGGCCAGCAGGAGGATCGTGTTCAGGTATTCGTCGGGCACATCGTCCGGCAAAAAATGGCTGGTGGCCCGGCGGTCCAGCACCACCTGGGGAATGGGCTTGAGTGGCGAACCATCCGGCTGCGTGGTGCGCGAAATCGTGGGCTTGTCTTGCACGGCGAAACCTCCTTTTCGGTGGGAGCAGCAGAAAACCAACTCGTTTTCCAGCAAGGCCCGCTTTCCAGCAATGATTGTGCCGATCGTGGACAAGTCCGTAAGGGCGCAGCATCTGGCGGCGGCGG
Source organism: Pirellulales bacterium (assembly GCA_040877345.1). Taxonomy (GTDB): domain Bacteria; phylum Planctomycetota; class Planctomycetia; order Pirellulales; family JAICIG01; genus JBBDNX01. The sequence goes on along the minus strand of JBBDNX010000031.1, from coordinate 7,597 downwards.
TACGGAAACGGAATACTTGTGTGCATGCCGCACGTCTTGATTATCGGGGGTGGCTTCGCCGGGCTGAACGCCGCCAAGCGCCTGGGCGGCGTCCGGGGCGTCGAGGTGACCTTGGTCGACCGCACCAACCATCATTTGTTCCAGCCGCTCTTATACCAGGTGGCCATGGCCGGCCTCAGCCCCGCGGACATCGCCGCCCCCATCCGCAGCATGCTCTCACGGTACCACAATATCCAGGTCCTGCAGGGCGAAGTTTGTTCGCTGGACCTGGACCGCCAGGTGGCCCTTGCCGACTTCGGCGAGCTGGCGTTCGATTACCTGATCCTGGCTTGCGGAGCCCGGCACAGCTACTTCGGCCACGATGAGTGGGAAGAATATGCGCCCGGCTTGAAAAACCTCGAACAGGCCACCGAGATCCGCCGGCGGGTTCTGTCGGCCTATGAAGAGGCGGAGCGGAGCAAGTCGCCGGAGGACCGGAAACGGCTTCTGACCTTCGTGGTCGTGGGCGGCGGACCGACGGGCGTGGAGTTGGCCGGCGCCATCGGCGAGATGAGCCGCTTCACGCTGGCCAAGGACTTTCGCAACATCGACCCCACGCTGGCCCGCGTCATTCTGCTCGAGGCGGGACCGCGAATCCTGTCCACGTTCAGCGAGCGGCAGGCCACCCGGGCCACGCGCGACCTGGAGCACCTGGGCGTGCAGGTCTGGACCACCAGCGCGGTGACCAAGATCGACGCCGAGGGGGTGGAGATCGGCGGCGAGCGAATCCGGGCCGCCACCGTCCTGTGGGCGGCGGGCGTGAAGGCCTCGCCGCTGGGACAGATGGCCGGTCTCGCGGTCGATCGGCAGGGGCGCGTGTTGGTGGAGCCGGATCTCAGCGTGAAGGGGCACCCGAGCGTGTTCGTGGCCGGCGACCAGGCCTGCTTCACGCACCAGACGGGCAAGCCCCTGCCCGGCACGGCTCCGGTGGCCATGCAGCAGGGGCGCTATCTCGCCCGGACCATCCGCCGGGAGCTGGCGGGCAAGCCTCGGCAGCCGTTCCGTTTTGTGGACAAGGGGCAGATGGCCACCATCGGCCGGAGCCGGGCGATCGTGGAGATCGGGCGGCTGAAGATGGCGGGTTTTGCGGCCTGGCTGTTGTGGTTGGTAGTACACATCTATTACCTGACGGGTTTCAAGAACCGGCTGCTGGTGGTGCTTCAGTGGGCATGGTCGTACATTTCTTTCCGCCGGGGCGCCCGGCTGATCGTGAGCAAGGAGTGGCGGTTCCACGGGGCGGAGCAAGCGTGTGTCCCGGAGAAATGAAATGATTGGTTGCGTTCAAGGTTTCCGGCGACGGTTCGGGAAAACGTGAAAACTCTTTTCCTTCTCAGCTACCTGGCCAACCGCAAGACCCAGCGCAACCTGCTGGTGCTGGGCCGCCTGGTGGCGGTGTTTGCCGCGCTGGTGCTGACGTACAGCGTGCTGTTCCACTACATCATGGCCTACGAGGGGCAGGAGCACAGTTGGATCGCCGGCCTGTACTGGACGCTGGTGGTGATGTCGACGCTGGGATTTGGCGACATCACGTTTGCCTCGGATCTGGGCCGGATTTTCTCGGTTGTGGTGCTGCTGTCGGGCACGATCTTCATGTTGATTCTGCTGCCGTTTACGTTCATCCAGTTCTTCTACGTTCCGTGGATGGAAGCCCAGGCGCAGGCCCGGGCGCCGCGGAAGCTGCCTGCTTCGACGAGCGGCCACGTGGTGCTGACCGGGATGGGGCCGGTCGATTCCGCGCTGGTGCGGCGGCTGCAGCGGGCACGGATTCCGTACGTGGTTGTCGTATCGGACCTGGCGGAAGCATTGGCGCTGCACGACCTGGGCTTTCGGACGATGGTGGGCGATCCCGACGACCCGGAGACGTACCGCAACTTGTACGTGGAGAACGCCGCGCTGGTGGCTACGGCGCGCAGCGACATGGCCAACACGAACGTGGCATTCACGGTCCGCGAAGTCTCGCAGTTAGTGCCGGTGGTGGCCACGTGCTCGTTTGCGGCGTCGGTCGACATCCTGGAGCTGGCCGGCTGCAACCGGGTGCTGCAGCTTGGGGAGATGCTGGGCCAGTCTTTCGCCCGCCGCGTGTTGGGCCGCGACGCCAAGAGCCGGGTGATCGGCGAGTTCGGCGAGATGCTGATCTCGGAGGCCGCCGCCGCCAACACGCCGCTGGTGGGGCGGACGCTGCGCGACATCCGGCTGCGCGATCATGCCAACGTGAGCGTGGTAGGAGTGTGGGACCGGGGGCGGTTTCAGATTGCCGGCCCCGAGACGGTGATTCAGCCCAGCACGGTGCTGGTGCTGGCAGGCTCGCGGAGCCAACTGGAGAGCTACGACGAGCTGTTTTGCATCTACAAGTCGTGCGACGCCCCGGTGGTGATCATCGGCGGCGGACGGGTGGGGCGCGCCACGGGCAAGGCCTTGGACGCCGAAGGCATGGACTACCGCATCATCGAACGCCTGCCGGAGCGGATCCGCGATCCAAAAAAATACGTGGCGGGCGATGCGGCGGAACTCGACGTGCTGCACCGCGCCGGCATCCGCGAGTCGGCATCCGTCGTCATCACGACGCACGACGACGACATGAACGTGTATCTGACGATTTATTGCCGGCGGCTGCGCCCGGACATCCAGATCCTGGGCCGGGCCAACCAGGAGCGCAACATCAACACGCTGCACCGGGCAGGCGCGGATTTCGTTCTGTCGTATGCCTCGATGGGAGCCAGCGCCATCTTCAACTTGCTGAAGCGGATGGACACGCTGCTGTTGGCCGAAGGGTTGACCGTGTTTCGGGCTGGTGTGCCGGCATCGATGGCAGGCCGCTCGCTGGCCGAGTGCGGCATCCGGCAGAAAACCGGCTGCAACGTGATTGCCGTCGCCCGCGGCGAGGAGTTGGCCATCAATCCGGATGCTTTCCAGCCGCTGCCGGCCGACGCCGATCTGACTGATCGGAGACGTGGAATCCGAGAACCGGTTTCTGAGCCATGTTGCTGAAGCTTGAGGACGAGGAGAGCCAGAAGGTGATAAGGGTCCTCCGAAGTGGTGGCGGGCTGTTCGAGCCGGCACGGCTGGCATACTCTGAAAGGCGGCCCCGCCAAGCTAGTCACTGACAACAGGGCTTTGCGAAGATGCAACACGCGCTGCTTCCATCGGTCCCCAAGAAGCTTCTTGGAATCGCTTCGTCAATCAACAATGACGCATCGATTCCGCTCCGTGTGCCCGAAGCGACAACCGGCTTTCTTCATCGCCTCGGTAAACAATGTGATCACTCAACGAAACCCCTCGGCCGGTTTCTTTTATTGGTTCCTACCTCGCAACTGGTGGACCAGATCATTCACACGGTGTTGCCAGCGGACTTCAATGCCATTCGCGACGAACTTGAACGTCTCCAATACGAAAAGGAACACGCCGTGGCAAATCAGGATTGGGAACATGCCGTTGTGTTACGCGACCGAGCCGATCCGCTGAAAGATCGGCTCCGGCAGCTCTGCCGCGATGCTCTGGAAGTAAAACCCGATCACGTATTGCTGGCGATTCGCAACCTCGGCTTCGAGTGCCCCATTACCGTTGCTGAATGATAGCCGTTTACGGTACGGCCGCGGCGGGATCTTCCAGGCGGCCCAGGAGGCGCAGCAGGCCATCGAGGATGGTCCATGGGTGAGGCGGACAGCCGGGCACATAGATGTCGACGGGCAACAGGCCGTCGACGCCGTTGTTGACCAGCGAGTGGCCGATGTACGGGCCGCCGGAGATGGCACAGGCCCCCACGGCAATCACGATTTTGGGCGCGGGCACCGCTTCGTAGGTGGCCATGAGGGCCTGCTTTATGTTGTCGGTTACGGGGCCGGTGACGAGCAGCCCGTCGGCGTGCCGGGGGGAGGCGACGAAGTCGATGCCGAACCGCGACAGGTCGAAGACCAGCGTGGTGAGCACGTTCACATCGGCCTCGCAGCCGTTGCAGCCGCCGGCGCTGACCTGCCGCAGTTTGAGCGAACGGCCGAACAACCGGCGGGTTTTTTCGTCGAGTTGTTGTGCCAGCTCGAGTCCCTGGCCCGCGAGCACCAGGTCGTCGCGGCTGCTGGTTGCCATGCGGTACTCCGGAGTGTAGCGTACGGCGCCGGTCGGGCAGGCATCGGTGCAGTCGGTGCAGAACAGGCAGCGGCCCAAGTCGAGTTGCAGTTGGCCGGCCGCATTGCGGATGGCTTCGGTTGGACAGGCATCGGCGCAGGCCCGGCACCCGTCTTCGCACTTGGAAGAGTCGAGTACGGGGAGCCCGCGGAAACGGTCGGAGACCGACGCCGGCGCGGCCGGATATGCCGCCGTGCGGTGTCCTTGACGCCATCGCTCGCGAAGAACATGGAACATGGTGTACTCGTTCTACAGGTCGTGCCCGCAATAGGAGAGGTTGAAGCTCTTGTTGCAGAGCGGAAAGTCGGATATCTGCTGGTCGCGCAGGGCCATGGCCAGTCCGATCCAGTTGTGGAACGAAGGGTCGACCACCTTGTACTGGGCGAAGCGTCCGTCGGCATCGGTGACGGCGACGTGGCAGATCTCGCCGCGCCAGCCCTCGACAAGAGAAACCGCCAAATGATTTGGGCGGAGCGGGCCAAGTGCCGCGCGGAGGGATCCGCCGGGGAAGGACCGGACCTGGCCGCGGATGAACTCCACGGAGCGTTGAATCTCCAACGAGCGAACGTAGGCGCGGGCGAACACGTCGCCCGTAGCCCAGGTGGAGATGGGAATCTGTGCAAACCGGAAAATGCCCCAGGGGAAGTCGTGACGCACGTCACACTCCACGCCACAGGCCCGCGCGGCTGGACCTACCATGCCCAAAGCGAGGCAGACATCCTGAGATACAATTCCGGTATCTTCGAAGCGTGCTTGCACGGAGGACGATTCCCAGAGCAACCCCGCTGCCGCGGTGACGTCGCGCAGGGCGGCTTCCAGCCTGTCGAGGAATTGTGCCTGCCGGCTGTCGTCCAGATCGAATCCAACGCCGCCGGGGCGCAGCATGCCTCGACCGAAGCGACTGCCGCAAACAAGCGCGGTCAGGTTGAGGAAATCGCCGCGGAGGCGTCCGCAATAGGCGGCTGTCGGCAGAAAGGCGACGTCGTTGGCCAAGGCTCCCAGATCGCCCGTGTGGTTGGCCAACCGTTCGAGCTCCAGGGCCACGCCGCGGAGCACTTCGGCCCGTGCCGAAATGCGGCCACCGGCCAGCGCCTCGACGGCCAAACAATGGGCCGTGGCATGTCCAACGGAGGTATCGCCGGCCAGCGTTTCCATGTAATGAATGGTGCGCTTGCCGGGTGCTGCGATCAGCGCCCGCTCGACAAAGTCCCAGGAGAATCCCTTGCAATGCGACCGCGTCGATCACGGCCCGGATTCGACTGACACCCAAGGCGTAGAAGTTGATCGACAGAGCAACAATGAGCAGGGGGTCAAGAACTTGGGCCATGGGTCACCTCGCGATCAGGACGAGGCCGAACGCGGACAGCAAGCAGGCCGCGACCAGCAGCGTCGGAACGTGCGTCAACTTCAGACGGGCCATCGTGGATTCAACAACGCCAATTCCGACGGCCACCAGGAGCGTGCCGCCCAAAAAGATCGGCCAGTCGAGCCAGGCGTGTCCCGCCGCCAGCGGCACCGCCAGGCGGACGACCAGGGCGGCGAAGGCGAACAGCTTGAGGGCCGCGCCGTACACAATCATGCCGAAAGCCGGTCCGCTGTGATCGAGCACCATGACCTCGTGGACCATCGTCAGCTCCAGGTGCGTATTGGGGTCATCAAAGGGAACCCGACAGTTCTCGACCAGCAGGACGATGAGCCAGCTCAAGAGCACCAGGGCCAGCGACGCGCCGGCGGTCGTCCAGTGCGCCGCCAGCGAGCCACCGAGCATCACGCTCAATCGCAGGGAGCCGGAGAGTTTCGCCAACACCAAGAGTCCGAGAAATAGAGCTGGCTCCGCCAGACAGGCGAACGTGACCTCGCGTGCGGCCCCCATGCCTTCGAAGGCGGAGCCGGTGTCCAAAGCTGCCGTGGCCGTGAAGAACCGACCCAGGCCGAAGAGGTAGGCCAGGAGAATCAGGTCGCCGGTGAACGATAGGGGAGCGAACGAGCTGCCTAACGGAATCAGCAACAGTGCAGTGAGAGCGGTCACCAGGCCAATCACCGGCCCCAGCTTGAATACCCAGGTCGTGGTCTTGCTGATCACCGAGCCCTTCTGGAACAACTTGATCAGATCCCAGTAGGGCTGCAACAGCGGCGGCCCGACTCGGCCCGCGAAGACGGCTTTCGTCCTCGCGATCACGCCCAACAGCAAAGGCGGAAACACGAGCGCGATCAGAATATGCAGCGCACGAGCGGCGAACGCTTCCATGACGACCTTTCTAGCTCGACCGCCAGAACAATAGAACGAGCAAAGTCAGAAAGATGAACAGCAAGTACGCTTGAATGCTCCCTTGCTGGAGCACTCGAAACCAGGCGAGCAACCAGGCACTGATTCGGAACGCGGGAAGAACTCCCTGCTCCAGCACGACGTCCGGGACATCGCTGTGAAAAGCCGTGGCCGCCGGGAAGAGCGGCAGGTCTTTCGGCTGCCGTCTTTTGGGGCGCAATGCCCAGGCGAAGAGCGCAACCAGCATTTGGGCGAAAGAGGACGAAGTGTACTGCATTCTCGATGTGGCGACCGCATAGCCGCAGCCCCAGGTCGGGCCGGTTTCCACGGCAGTATGGCGAAGCAGACTCCGCAGCAGGATGCTCGTGACCGCAATCCCTGCCAGGAGGAGCACACCCATCAGGCTGATCCAACCCAGGGGCGCGTAGGTGGTCAGATGGACGCCGGTCTCGGGTATCTCGGCGGCCCAGGCATGGACGGCCTTCGTCAGCATGGGAGCCACCAGGCAAGGCGCCAGCCCAATGACAAAGCAGCAGGCAACGAGTACCAGCATGGGCCCGACCATCGACCGACTTGACTCGTGAGCATGGATCGCATGTTGCGAGCGGGGCATGCCTAGGAAGACCGCGCCGAAGACTTTCACGAAGCAAGCAACGGCGAGCGCCCCGATGAGAGCCAGAGCGGGGGCGGCAAATGCCGCCCCGGTGAACGCCGGTCCCTCTTCAATGCCCAGCGTTCGGAACAAGCCGAGATACACCAGGAATTCACTCACAAACCCGTTCAGCGGAGGCAGTCCACAAATGGCGACGGCGCCGACGAGAAAGCAGAGAGCAGTGTGCGGCATCGTCTTGGCCAAGCCACCCAGGTGGTCGATCTCTCGCGTGTGAGTGGCATGGATAACGGAACCGGCGCCGAGAAACAGCAGGGCTTTGAAGAGGGCGTGGTTCCAGACGTGGAGCAGCGCTCCGGCCAGTCCAAGGACGACCCAATCGACGCGACCCAGCGAGCGCCCGGCCAGGGCCAGGCCGATGCCCATGACAATGATACCTATGTTCTCAATGCTGTGGTACGCCAGCAGCCGCTTGAGGTCATGCTGTCCAATGGCGTAGGCGACACCCAACACGCCAGAGACGGCGCCCAGGGCCAGGAGGATGATGCCCCACGCCAACG
>JBBDNX010000030.1:0-1613 GCA_040877345.1 Pirellulales bacterium | reverse complement strand
GGAGACGTCCATGCCGGTGAGCCGGGTGATCAAGGTCTGGTATTCGAAAAAGACCTGCAGGTTGCCCTGGCTGGCTTCCGCCTGGTAAGGAGTGTACGAGGTGTAGTATTCGCCGCGCGAGGCAATGCTGTCGACGACGGCCGGAATGAAGTGGTCGTAGCTGCCGCCACCCAGAAAGCAGACGCGCTGGGCGGCCGAGACGTTCCGCGCGGCCAGACGCTCCATGTGGGCGGTCAACTCCAACTCGCCCAGGGCCGGCGGAATGTTCAAGTCGCGGCCCAGCCGCAAGTCGTCGGGCACCATGGCGAACAGCTCTTCAATCGAGCCGACGCCGATCGCATCGAGCATGGCCCGCTGGTCCTCGGGCGTATTGAGCACGTAAGGCATATTTCCGCTCTTAGTGTTGCTCCTCGGCGCACTGCTTCTGGTACTCACGGTAATCCATCAAGCGCGGCAGGCCCGCCTCGTCGCTCACTTTGATCTTGACCATCCAGCCTTGCCCGTACGGATCGGAAGTGAGTGTCTCCAGCTCGTCAGCCAAGCCCTCGTGGACGGCAACCACCTCGCCGTCGACGGGGCTGTACAGGTCGCTGACCGCCTTGACCGACTCGATCTCTCCAAAAGGCTCGCCCGCCTTCAGCTTGCGGCCCGGCCGCGGCAGCTCGATGTAGACCAGGTCGGTCAGCGCCTCCAGGGCAAAGGCGGTGATCCCCACCGTGGCAACCTTGGCGCCGCGGTCGTCGACGTCGAGGCGAACCCACTCGTGGGTCCGGGCAAAGAGCAGTTTCTCAGGCGACACGATCAACTCCCTTCGTGAGGCTGGCTGCGGCGATAAAAGGGCAATGGCACCACGCGGGCCGGTTCAGCCTGGCCGCGGATATCGACGGCAAGCTCGGTTCCCGGCCCGGCGAAAGCGGGCTCGACATAGGCCATGGCAATCGGCGTTTGCAGCGTAGGCGAAAAAGTTCCGCTCGTCACCTGCCCGACCTCGCCATTTCCGGCTGTCACGGCGAAGCCTTGACGGGGCACCCGTTTTCCCGCAAGGTGCAGTCCCACCCGGCGAGGCCGGTCGGCCCGCGACTGCCGGGACACCAGCGCGTCGCAGCCCGGAAACTGCCGGCCCTCCAGGTCGACGGCAAACTCGAGCCCCGCCTGAAACGGATCGATGTCTTCGGACAGTTCGTGGCCGTACAGCGGCATGGCCGCCTCGAGCCGCAGCGTGTCCCGGCATCCCAATCCCGCCGGCACGGCCCCAGCATCGACCAGTCGTTGCCAGATGCCGGCCACGGCGGCGGCACCAACCATGAGTTCGCAGCCGTCTTCGCCCGTATAGCCGGTTCGGCTGACCACTCCGCCGTGCCCCGCGATGCCCGTTTCCGCGCCCGAGTAATACTTCATGCTGCACAGCTCCACGTCGTCTACCAGCGGCTGGGCGAGATCCAGGGCCCTCGGCCCCTGCACGGCAAGCATCGCCCAGTGGCGGGTCACATCCTGGCAGACGACGTCGGGCGCGGCAGCCAGCCGGGGGGCAAGCCAATCCAGGATTTTGAGCCGGTTGCCGGCGTTGACGACCATCACGAAATACGACTGATCGGCCTGGTCCCGCAAATGAT
>JBBDNX010000029.1:0-8649 GCA_040877345.1 Pirellulales bacterium | reverse complement strand
AAGGACGTGACCGACGGCCTCTCCAACACCATCATGCTGGGCGAAAGCCGGCCCTACTGCAACGACCACTTCTTTAGCGGCTGGATCCACAGCCATGCCGTCTGGTCTACCGCGACGACGGCGCCGATCAACTACGACACGTGTATCGAGAGCATGTCCTGGTCGGACCCAAAGTGGGGAGCCAGCGTGCCCCCCTGCAACCGGATTAGCAACTGGGCGACCTCGACGGGCTTCAAGTCGCTGCACCCCAACGGCGTCAACCTGCTGTTCTGCGACGGGTCGGTGCACTTCGTGAGCGAGAACATCAACTACGACACCTTCCAGCGGCTGGGCGACCGTCGGGACGGCCTCACGGTGAGTATTCCCTAGCGGCCCGGCGGATCCAAGGGGTTCTGGCTGCTCCAAGACTCCATCCGCTCGACGATCGCCAGTTGCTCACGGGCCAAGTCGGGTCTGTCGCGCGACTGGTACAGTCCCGCCAGCCAGCGGCGAAGCTGCTTCTGGCTCGGGTCCAGTTCCAGGGCCCGGCTGGCCGCCTGGATGGCTCCAGGCATATCGCCGGCGTGGGCCGACAAGTGAGCCAGACCGCTGACGCCCGCAGCGCCAATGTCAGCGGCGCTCGCCACGGCGATGATTTTTCGCCTGGGCAGCACGACGCCCCCCAAAGTCCCGATGGCCGACCGGCACCGCTATTTATCTAGCTCTAGCGGCCGCCCAAAAACGAGAATTCCAAGGTTTTTAAGCCCCCTCCTCTTCTGCCTTCCGCCTTCTTCCTTCTTCCTTCAAAGCTCCCAGCCTTTGCGGTACTCGCGCTGGATGAACTGGTCGGCCTCGGGGCAGTTCACGGCCTTGAGCGACTCGGCGTCCCACTCCAGCTTCTTGCCGCCGGCGCGGTACGAGACGTTGCCCAAGAGGACCGTCTCGGTCAACGCGCCTGAGTAGTCGAAGTTACAGGTGGTCTCGCCGCGGGTCTTGCAGGCCTCGATCCACTCCGCATGGTGGCCGATGGAGCTGGGGATGGTGGCCGGCGGCGTCTTGGCCTCCAGGCCGGGCTCGAGGAACAACTGGTGCGAGCCATAGTCGGCCAGCAGTCGGCCGCGCTGCCCCTCGAAAAGCACCTTGCTCCCGTCGCCGTAGGTCTCGGCTCCTTCGGGACGCCATTTGCCGTGATACCAGGTCATGTGCACGGGGGGCAGGTCGCCGCGGGCCGCGAAGTGGTAGTCGACCTGCATGTTGTCCGGGATATCGTTGTCGCCGCTGTGTGTCTTTTCCCCCTTGGCCTCGACGGTCGTCGGATAGCGGAGGTCCAAGGCCCAGAAGGGCAGGTCCATGTAGTGGCAGCCGAAGTCGGCCAGCCAGCCGCCGCCGAAGTCAAACCAGAAGCGCCAATTGAAGTGGAAGTGCGACGCGTGGAAGGGGCGCATCGGGGCGGGCCCGATCCACAGATCGTAATCGACGTGCGGCGGCGGCATGCCCTGGCTGACGCGCTGCCCGGAGAACACTCCGCACGCCAGCCAGACGTGGACGCGCTCGATCGGGCCCAATACGCCGGCGCGGACCAGCTCGACCACGCGGCGGTAATTGTCGCCGGCGTGGATCTGCGTGCCCATCTGCGTGACCGCCTTCTGCCTGGCGGTCCAGTTGCGGATCTGGCGGACTTCGTACACCGAGTGGGCCAGCGGTTTTTCGCAATACACGTCCAGGCCCCGTTTCAGCGCACCGACGGCCGCGATGGCGTGCGAATGGTCCGGCGTGGCGATGACCACGGCATTCAGGTCGCCCTGGTCCAGCAGCTTGCGGTAGTCGGTGTATGTCTTGGCCTTCGGGTACGTCTGGGCGACCGGAGCCAGCCGTTCGGCATCGATATCGCACAGGGCCACGATGTTTTCACTGGCCACGTTGCCCAGGTTGTACGCGCCCTGTGCCGCCACGCCGATCATGCCGATGTTCAGCTTTTCGTTGGGCGAGCGCGATCCGGCCATGGCCGGCTGCGCGATGCTGCTGCCCAGGGTTCCGACGGATGCGGCGGCCGTGCCGGCCAGGGCCGCCTGACGCAGGAATTCGCGACGATCGAGGTGGGACATGGTGTGCTCTTTGTAAGAAGTCGGAAAGTAGGAGGCCAGGCAATGCGATGGTGAGTTTACCAGCCCATCACCGCCAATTCCACCTTTCGGGAATGGACGAGGCAGCACGGCAGAATAGCAGACGCGTCCCGGCGCACAGATTCCGCTATCCGCCAGCCGGTAGGACTGCAAAGGCAGATGATGAATAGCATTGCGGACGAAGACTGGGGCACGCTACCGCTTTGCCCCAGCCACCCGGGGATTCCGCTATCCGCCAGCCGCTACAATTGCGAAGGCGGATGATGAAATCGATATGCGGACGAAGACTGGGGCACGCTACCGCTTTGCCCCAGCCACCCGGTTGGAAAGGCACAAGGAGAATGGATGAACGATGAGTCACAAGCGCGCGGCGACGCGGGCCTGGCCGAAGCGCTGGCCCGGCACCAGATCGAGCTGCCGGCGGACCGGGTCGAGATGCTGGAGCGTTATTGCGGCCTGTTGTGGGAGATCAACAAGTCGCTCAACCTGACCCGGCATACCGACTACGAGAAGTTCGTGTCCCGCGACCTGGTCGACACGATGATGATCGAGAAGCAGATTGGACCCGACGAACGGGTGCTCGACGTCGGCACCGGCGGCGGGGTGCCGGGCATCGTCCTGGCAATCCTCCGCCCCGACCTGGAAGTCACGCTCGCTGAATCGGTGGGCAAGAAGGCCAAGGCCGTCGGCGAGATCGTTGCCGGCTTGAGCCATGCCAAAAGTGCGGGCCTTTCGATTGCCGTGCACCATGGCCGGGCCGAGGACCTGCTCGGCGCCCGCGCGTTCGACACGCTGGTGGCCCGCGCCGTGGCGCCCCTGGAAAAGCTGCTGACTTGGTTCCAGCCGCACTGGGGAGCGTTCGACCGGCTGCTGGTCGTCAAGGGTCCGGCCTGGGTCGAAGAACGCAAGAAGAGCCGCGAGCGGCACCTGCTCGACGACCTGCAACTCCGGAAGCTCGCCACCTGGCCCCTGCCGGGCAGCGAATCGGAAAGCGTGCTCTTGGAGATCAAACCGAAGGAGTGAGAGGGGAAAGCAGAAGGCAGAAGGCAGAAGGAGGAAGGAGGAAGGAAGGCATGCCTGGGGCTTACGCGCATGGCGGCCCGGCTTGGTTTACAGATGGGCGATGACGATCACGCTGATGCCCAGGAAAAAAATGCCGCACAGGAGCGTGCCTGTCTGCATGATCCAGTTAGGACGCAGCTCGGCCGGCAGCAGCGTGCGGTTGACGTACAGCGTGTGCAAGGCGGAAGAGCCCAGGGCGAAGTTCATCAGCACGCCGGCGATCTTCAGGATCTGCAAGGGATCGAACAGCGTCAAAGCGAACAGACCCCAGATGCAATAGGCCAGCAGGATGCCGTAATAGACGTACTTCACCCGGTCGCCCGGCAGCTTCTGCGCCCGCTGGCTCGAGGTCCAGATGATGTCGGTCCAGCGGCGCGATATCTGGTCGCCGGCCATGATCTGCCCCGGCGCCAGCACCAGGAAGCCCACCAGCAACGTCACGAACCACAACAGCTCGGCATGCTGCGGGTAGCGCGTGGCCATGCCTTCGGCGGTCATGGCCGCCACGCGGTCGCCCGACACGGGAGCGTGCCGGATGAACTCCAGCGACAGCATGCAGGGCAGCGCCATGCCGATGAACGAGCAGACCATCCAGATGGCCAGTTGGTCGCGATAGACGTGCCGCAACCAGCCTCGCCAGCGTGCGCGGCTGTCGGCATCGAGCCGGAAGACGCGGCCGACGTGCGACAGCGAGATCGTCTTGCCGCCGATGGCGCTGGGTATCGCGCCCACGTGCCGCCCCATGCCCCAGCCCTTCTCCCGCGCGTAGTTGGAGAACAGCGTGTTGGTCATCCCACCGGCCCCCGCGATGGCGGCGAACGTGGCCACCATGGCCCAATCGAGCCGCGGTAGCCGGCCGTGCTCACTCAGGTATCCCAGCATTCCCACCCGCTTGAGCCCCTGGTTGGCGACGAGCTCACGGCTCACCTCGGCCAGCGGCGACGAGAGCTCGTCCAGGTGATCGTACTCGCGCGTCACGTTCCCCTGGCGCACGGTGATCTGCGCGGGTTCCCACGACAAGTTGGCCGCGATCCGCCCGTGCATCGCCAGGTGTGCGTCGCCTTCGATGTGCTCGACGTAAAACGTCCCCGGCTGTGCCAGCGCTTCGGCCCGCGCCACGAGCCGGCTTCGTCGATCGGCAAGATCCGCCGGCACTGGTTGGCCCATCTGGTACGGTGTTTCCTCACCGTCGCGATGGACGATGAACTCGGTGACCAGCGGCCGGTCGTTTTCCATCGTGCCTTTGACTCGATACCAGTCGTTACCGTTGCGCTCGAGCAGGTTGAAATGCCGGCCGGCCACGATGGTGTCGGCCCGCAAGGGAATCTGGCCGAAACTGATGAAGCCGAAACAGACCTCGCGTGCCGTCGGGCCCGAAACCATGAAGGCCGCCACAAAGAGCAGGTATCCCAGCACGATCGCCAGCTTCAATGCAAACACGCGCTCGAGCATGCGGTAGATGGTGCCGCCGAAGATCAAGGGGAGGAACGCCAGCAGAAAGATGGCGTAGCCCAGCACCTTCACCAGTTGCCGCTCGCTGAACGAGAGCGTCAGGAAGCTCACCATCGCGTCAGAAGGTAGGTGACCCAGCAGCGCGGCCGCCAGCGGCACCGCGGCGTTCGAGGCGTTGAAAGGCCAGATGGCGGCAAAGTCGAGCACCAGGTAACCGGCCAGCCAGAATCGCGGCCCGGGCGCGGTGCGGAAAAAACCGACCATCACCGGCTCGCCGCAATAGAGGGCGTAGCGCATCATTTCCAAATTGCAGAACACCTGGGCCAGGATGCTCAGCGAGGCGACCCACAGCAACGTGCCGCCGTACTGCGCGCTGATGGCCGGCCCCGACAGCCATTCGCCCGAGCCGATCGAAGCCCCGGCCAACAGCACGCCGGGTCCCAGCAATTGCAGCCAGGTCCGCCAGCCTCCCGAAGGGGGGTGCGGCAATTGGCCCACGTCCCAAGCGGACAGCTTGCCGGCCGCGACCGTGTCGCGCGGCTGCGTGGCGGCGGGTTCTACCGGGCTGGTCATTACTTCCTCACAATCGACTGGGGCACGCCGGGCAGCGGAGAAAGGCGGGAAGACGGACCACAAAGACTGGGGCACTCTACTCGGTGCCCGCCCTACAGCCTACGGCCTGCAGCCTACAGCCTCCGATCCGGCCGATGGTCGCGGAGTCGTGCGGCGGCCTGGCTGGCGGCCTTCAACAGCAGTGTAAAGTCGGCGCCCATCGACAACCACTGAATTCCCTTATCGATCCACTCGATCATCAGGTCCGGGTCGTCGCCGACGCTGGCCCCCACAAACACCGGCGTCTTGGTGGCCTTGGCGATCACCGCTTCCATGGCGGCGATCACTTCAGGATGACGCGGCTGGCCCATGTGGCCCATCGAACCGGAGAGGTCGTTGGGGCCGAACACGATCCCCGTCAACCCGGGCACCGCCAGGATCGCGTCGATGTTCCTCACGGCGTCAATGTGCTCGATCTGCACGATCGTGATCACCGACTCGTTGGCCGCCCGGCAGAACTCCGGACCGCCCAGCCGGCCGTAGTTGGCGGGCCTGCGAGGTCCGAAGCCGCGAATCCCCTCCGGCGGATAGCGGCAGGCGGCCACCGCGCGGCGGACGTCGTCCGCCGTGCGGACCAAGGGCACGATCACTCCCGCCGCCCCCAAGTCGAGCACCGGCTTGATCAGCACGGGATCGTTCCATGGCACGCGCACCAGCGGCGTGGTGGGGCTCCCCTTGGTCGCCATCACGTGCGCCTGGACCACCTCCAACGAAAGAGCATTGTGCTCCATGTCGATCCAGACAAAGTCCAACAGCCCGCACAACGACTCGACCAGCGTCGGATCGCTGAAGGTGATCACCGTGCCAAGGCATATG
Source organism: Pirellulales bacterium (assembly GCA_040877345.1). Taxonomy (GTDB): domain Bacteria; phylum Planctomycetota; class Planctomycetia; order Pirellulales; family JAICIG01; genus JBBDNX01. Next base: position 2,605 of record JBBDNX010000029.1, on the reverse strand, counting down.
CGGCCGGCTGCCAGCTCGGTGCGAAATGCCGATGCGTGTTCCAAGATTCCACTCGATCGTTAGGGAGACAATCTGTGTTGAATAACCATCTGGGGCACGCTACCGCTTTGCCCCAGCCACCCGCCGGTGCGAAAAGAGGATGCGTGTTTCAAGATTGCACCTGTCAGGCGACGCTCGCCACGGCCCCCACGGCCTTATTCAGCGCGGGCATCAGCTCATGGGCGAAGAGCTTCATGCTGTGCACCCAGCTCGCCTTGTCGTCCCAGTCGTAGCTCATCAGAATCAGCGTGCCGAAGTGGCCGGTCTCCTCCATCATCCCCAACAGCCGCTTGAGCACTTCGTCCACGTCGCCGGCGATGATCTGCTCTTCCATCAGGAAGTCCATGTTGCAGTCGGCGTCGCTCATCTCCAGGTCGCGCTTGTAGATCTTGCGGCCCAGGCCGCGGTCGAACAGGTTGCCGATGTACTCGTAGTTGCGTCCCAGCGAGTTGGTGCGGGCCCGCTGGCGCGCCTCGCGCGTCGTATCGGCAAGAAAGATCGAGCGGCACACCTTGAAGTCGCGCCGTCGCGGCTGGCGGCCGGCCTCCAGGGCCGCCTGCTCGTAGGTCTGCCAGAAATCGGCCAGCACATTGGCGGTCACCAGGCAGTGGCCGAACGGCTGATAGCCGCGCTGGCCGGCCAGCTTCATGCTGGGGGAGTTTCGGCTCATGGCCGGGATGGCGATCGGCGGGTGAGGCTGCTGGAGCGGCTTGTGGATGAAGCCGATCTTGGTTTCCAGGTCGACGTACTTCTTCAGGCTGATCTGCCAGAACTGGCCCTTGATTTCATAGGGCGGGTCGGAGGCCCATAGCGCCAGCACCATGTCCAAGGCCTCCGCCGCCATGGCGCCACCGATCTTGGGATCGATGCCGTACAGCTCCTGGTCGGCGGTCACGCTGCCCGGGCCGAAGCAGAGGTTCAACCGTCCCTTGGACAGGTGGTCGAGGAACGCCAGGCGGCTGGCGACGTGGGCCGGGTGATGCTGCTGCAGGCAGACCGGGGCCGCTCCCAACCGAATGCGCTTGGTTTCGCCCAGGGCGCGGCCGATGAAGATCTCGGGCATCACGATGTTCTCGTAGAGCATGGTGTGATGCTCGCCGATCCAGAACTCGCTGAAGCCGAGCTCCTCGGCCAGCACGATCAGCTCCAGGTCTTCGTCGTAGCACTGGCTCTTGGGCTTGGCATCGTCGTGGAAGGGCATGATGAACATGCCGTAGTCGATCCGGGTGGCGTTCGAGTCTTGCATCACGGTGTGCCCTCGCGATTGGGTCGTGGAAGCCGTTTACGAAAATGGCCGGCGGCTAGTCGTCCAGCCGCCGGTACTCGCCCCGGTAGAACAACAATGGGCTGCCCTCTTGCGCGTCTCCAGCCAGGATCTCGCCGATAAAAATGTCGTGATCGCCGCCCGGCAGCACCTCGACCAGCCGGCAGTCGACCCAGGCCAGCGCATCGGAGAACACCGGCGCCCCGCTGGCCGCTTCCGTCCAGTCCAGGTCGCTGAAGTCCTTGAATCCGCTGGTGGCGAACCGCCGCGACAGGTCTTCCTGCTCGACCGAGAGCACGTTGACGGCGAAACCGCCGCCGGCCTTCAGGCAGGCGTGGAAGGCGGCCCGCTTGTCGACCGCCACCAGCACCAGCGGCGGATCCAGCGAGAGCGACGTAACGGCCTTGGCCGTCATGCCGCACAACTCGTCGCCCGCCCGGCTGGTGACCACGGTCACTCCCGTGGCAAAGTAACCCATCACCCGTCGCTGGGCTTGCGCGTCGATCGCCACGCATCGGCTCCCTGTCTTGGCTCGGTTGGGTATGGCTCGCGGCTATACCGTCAATTCCTCGACCACGCGGGCCCCGCTCACGGGGGCATCGGTCAACGTTTCGTCGCGGCCATGATGATGATAGGTGAGTCGATTGTGGTCCAGCCCCAACTGGTGAAGAATCGTGGCGTGCAGGTCGGGCACGCTGACCCGATCGACCGCCGCGCGGTAGCCGACTTCGTCGGTCGCGCCGTGCACGTAGCCGGCCTTGAACCCGCCCCCGGCCAAAAGCAGGCTGAACGCGTTGCGGTTGTGATCGCGGCCGCTGCCATTCTGCGAGACGGGCAGCCGCCCGAACTCACCCGTCCAGAGCACGATCGTCGTATCCAACAGGCCCCGATTCTTCAGATCCTTGATCAACGCCGCCGAGGCCAGGTCGGTCTTCGCGCAGATCGCCTCGTTCTCGGTCTTCACGTTTCCGTGGGCGTCCCACGGCTGGCCCGTCGGCGGAAACACCTGCACGAACCGGACGCCTTCTTCCACCAGCCGGCGAGCCATCAGGCAGCGCAGCCCGTACGGCGCCGTGGTCGGATTGTCGAGCCCGTAAAGTTGCTGCGTGGCGGCGGTCTCCTGGGCCAGGTCGAGCGTTTCGGCGGCGGCCAGTTGCATGCGGGCGGCCAGCTCGTAGTTGCGGATGCGGGCCTCCAGCTCCGACTCGCCAGGATGTTTTTGCCGGTGCAGCTCGTTCATCCTGGCCAGGTAGTCGAGGTTGTCGCGCCGGACCGAGTCGGGCAGCTCGACCGCCGGGTTCA